>NZ_JBGAHM010000017.1:0-57170 GCF_044226135.1 Methylocella sp.
GAACGCTATCTGTCGACCGCCCTCTTCGAGGGGCTGTGACCGCGGCGCCGGACAGGCGGAACTCCGGCGTTTCAGGACGAGTTTAGACGTCAGTGCGCCGCGGCGGCCGCGGCGCGTTTCCGGAACAGGACCCGCGAATGCGCAATTTGGCCTTTCTTCTCGCCGCTCTGGTCGGGGTCAAGCTCGTGTCCAACCTCATCTACAATCATCGTTTCATGGCGCAGCCCGAGTCGGTGCGGAAGCTGACGCGCCGCTATCTGTGACATTCGGGCCACTGCCAGACGCAATCCCGGCTGACATCTGACAAAAAGAAATAAATTTTCGGGCCTCCACACATGTTTTATGTGCGGCGCGACAGGAGACAAGACGCACGCCCGCTGACGGCGTGCTGTTCGCAACCCTTTAATAGCGCAGGCGGAAACGCCTGCGCTATTTTATTGCGCGCATGACGAGCCCTTGATTTTTGCGGCGCGCCTTTTGCGGCGCAACAGCCAGAAGCGAGTCAACGCACGGAAATTCATGAGAAAATTGCTTGCGAGGCCGAACCAAGCGGCTTTATTTTTGGTTCCGTTGAAAGCGGTCGGCCGTCAGTCGTCACGAGGGGTCGCACAAGCGTGACGCAAGACGCATTTGGGATCATTGATCGTGGGGCTGGGTAAACTTGCTGTCAAAATAGGCTTTTGAATCTCGTCTATTTGAAGCAGATTGCAAGTGAAACGGGCAAAGCCAAAAACGGGCGATCAACGATAAAAAGACTCGCCGGGAGGCATCGAATGTTCAATCTGATGATGGTCGGTTTGCTGTTGGGCATGGCGCTGGGCCGCTTTTTCAGGGTTTATGTTCTCATTCCCGGTTGCGCCCTCGCGGTCGTGCTCGCCATGTCCGGCCCGCAGGCGTTCGACTCCTCCATCCTCTCGGCGCTGATCGAAGTGGCGGTCGCCGTGGCGGCGCTCCAGGCGGGCTATGTCGCCGCTCTGGTCTTCGCCCAGGTTCCGCTGGCTCTCCCCCGCCTGCGCCGGCTGTCGGCCCCTCAGGCCTGACGTCCTCCTTGGGGTTTCGCGCGTCCCGAAGACGCGACGGCCGCGCCGGCAGGCGCGGCTTTTCACATCCCGAGGCGCCGACCGGTTTCGGCCTCGACAGGGCGACGCGCGCCGCTATGATCGCGCGCCGCCTGGACCGCGCGACGCCATGATCGCGCGACGTCCGGCGAGCTCGAATTTTCGGGAGGCTATATGAAGCGGTTAATCCTGACGGCCCTCGCCTTCGGCGTGCTCTGCGCCGGGCCGGCCAGCGCCGATCCGACGGGCGAATGGCGCGTCGCCGACGGGAGCGCCACGGTGCGCATCAGGAAATGCGGCGCGGCCCTTTGCGGCTCCATCGCCTCGACCCGCGGCGCGCCCGGCAAGGACGACCGCAATCCCGATCCGGCCAAGCGCAACCGGTCGGTGCTTGGCATCGACGTTCTCCTTGGCATGCGCCCGACCGGCGCGAACGCCTGGAGCGGCACGACCTACAACGCCGAGGACGGGCTTCTCTACAACGCCACCATGACCATGCAGGGCGACCGCAGCCTCGTCATCAAGGGCTGCGGGCCGAATGGCGGCATCTGCGGCTCGGAGACCTGGAGCCGCGTGAAGTAGGAGGCGGGGCGGCCTCCGGCGCGCCCACGCGCGGCGGCGCGAAAGCCGCGTCGAAAGCGCGGCGCGGCCATTGCCACCCATAGGCGGAAGCAGTTAAACACGCGGCGTCGCGGGGAACGTCGGTCGAAGGATCGAGGCGGAATCCGATCTTTCGACGCGGTCAGCTCGTGGCTCCCGGCATGTCTTGGCCGGCGCGGACCGCGCGGCGTGCGGGGCGTTAAAAAATGAAGATCCTGGCGGGCAACTCCAACCGGCCTCTCACCGAAGCCATCGCCGCCTATCTCGGCCTGCCAATGACGAAATGCCAGGTGCGCCGCTTCGCGGACATGGAGATTTTCGTCGAGATCCAGGAAAACGTGCGCGGCGCTGACGCCTTCATCGTCCAGTCGACCTCCTATCCGACCAACGACCACATGATGGAGATGCTCATCATGACCGACGCGCTGCGGCGCGCCTCGGCGCGGCGCATCACCACGGTCATTCCCTATTTCGGCTATGCGCGGCAGGACCGCAAACCCGGCCCGCGCACGCCCATCTCGGCGAAGCTCGTCGCCAATCTCATCACCCGGGCCGGGGCGGACCGCGTGCTGACCGTCGATCTGCACGCAGGCCAGATTCAGGGCTTTTTCGACATCCCGACCGACAATCTCTTCGCCGCGCCCGTGCTGGTGCGCGACATTCAGCAGCGCCTGCCGCTCGACAATGTGATGGTGGTCTCGCCCGACGTCGGCGGCGTCGTGCGCGCCCGCGCGCTGGCGAAGCGCATCGACGCCCCCCTCGCCATCGTCGACAAGCGTCGCGAGCGCGCCGGCGAGTCCGAGGTCATGAACATCATCGGCGAAGTTTCAGGCAAGATCTGCATCCTGATCGACGACATCGTCGATTCCGGAGGCACGCTCTGCAACGCCGCCGACGCCCTGCGCGCGCAGGGCGCCAAGGACGTCTACGCCTATATCACCCATGGCGTCCTGTCCGGGGGGGCCGCGGCGCGCGTCGCCGCCTCGAGCCTCAAGGAGCTCGTCCTCACCGACACGATCCAGACCACCGAAGCCATCCGCGTTTCGAAGAACATCAGGGTCGTCTCCATCGCCCCGCTGATCGCGGAAGCGATCGCGCGCATCGCCAAGGAAGAAAGCGTTTCGAGCCTTTTTGACTGACACGCGCCGGCGTTTTTGAGCGCGCCGCCTCTTGCGGACGCGACGTCCAGCCCCGGAATTCTCAATTCTTCTTCTTATCTCGGATCGAAACGGCGGCTTTCCGGATCGAAACCGCGCCTCGCGCGTTGAAGCAAGGCTGCCGCGACGCGCGTTGGCGCACGGCCCGCGCAAGCCTGGCGTGGCAAACATGCGGCGCTCCCGGCCTGTGTGTCGTCGAGCGCGCGCCGCGACGAAAAAGCGGCCGGAAGTCCGAGCTTTGATCCGGGATAAGTCATATTGTCGCAGGCATGTTACATTCATCTTTTCTAAGCGGCGCCATGCATAGGCGACGCTGGAATGCGTCTTGCCTGAGAGTGTGGACCCGCAAGATTTTAGATATTAGTCTATAAATTTAATGGGCTATTCTCGGTCGAGCGGATGAGAAAGAAAGCCATGACCAACGCCTATGTGATCCAGATCAGCGGACGCACCGCGGGAATCGTCGCGCGGGACGGAAGCGATCGGGCTTTTAATTTCTTTGCGGCCTCGCCTCATTTCCACGCCATGGAAGGCCGCAGCTTCGCCGATCCGGCCGAAGCCGAAAAAATGGCCCGTCATCTCGCGCGCCATGGCGGGCTTCCGCGCCAGCCCGAAGGAGAGTGCGCCATCGCGCCGCGGAAAAAGCCGCTGAACGCCGCCTGAAGCGCGTCCGGCGTTCTGCGCCCAATCCGCGCCCGGGCTCCTGTCCGACGGACAAACCCGCTGGAGACGCATTGTCCGGTCTGAAGCCGGGGCGCGTTTCCAGCGCGATTCCATGTCTGGAGCCGGGCGCGTTTCCAGCGCCCCGCATGCCGCCCTCTCCAGGTCGTCGCCGCTTCCTCTCAAGCCGCCGCCTCTCAAGCCGCCGCCTCTCAAGCCGCCGCCTCTCAAGCCGCTTCCTGGGCCGTGTCGGCGGGCGCGGCGACGCGACGCTTTCGGCGTGAGGCCGGCCGGTCCCTCCGCCGCGCGGCCCGCGCGCCGACAAGCACGGCGCCCGCCCCCAGCACGAACCATGCAGGGCGGATCGAATAGGCGAAATTGAGATTGGCGGCGAGAACGAGCGAGGCCGGCGCGCCGGCCGAAAGCGCGAACCAGCCCGCCTCCGCCAGCGCCGTGGCGAACGCGCAGCCAAGCGCCAGCGCCGCCGTCCCCACAAGCGAAGGCTCGCCGTAACGCCGCGTCGCGAGCCGAAAGGCGAAGAGCAGGCCGAAAATGCCGGCCATGGCGATCGGCTCGCTGACGTCGAGCTTTTTCTGCATGAAGAAATGGACGGCCGCGAGACCCGCCGCGGGATAGACGAGCCGGTGCAGGCGCCGCCAGCGCTGCGGGCCGAGCCTTGCGGTCATTCGCGCGCCCGAGGTCGCGCCGAGGACGCAGAGCGCGAGAAAGGCCAGAAAGCCGATCGTGAGATAGGGCCGCCGCACGATCTCGGCCGCCACATGCGGCAGCCGGAAGCTTTGGTCCGCGACATAAAGCGTCACATGGGCCGCGACATAGGCGAGCGCCGCCAGCCCGAAGATGCGGCGTGCGGGAAAAAGCCGCGGATCGCGCAGGGCGATCCGCGCCGGCGTCACGGCGAGCGACAGCGCCAGCATCCGCAGGGCCCAGAGCCCCATCGCATGGATCGCGGCGCTGAGCGGGCGCGGCCCAAGGCCGCCCTGCGCCGCGATCGCCGCGAGCCAGAGCCCCGGCAGGACGGCGGCGGCATAGGCTCCGGCCTTCACGACGTCAAAGCGCGGCCCGGCCGCCCCCACGCGAAACATCCTCGTCCTCCAGCTCATGCGTCTTGACCCTATTCGCGCCGCGCGCCGCTTAGGTTTCATGCGCCGCGTCACAACTTGTTGAGTCGAGGCCGCCCGCGCCCACGCCCCGCCCACGCCCAAGCCTTGCTCGCGCCCAAGCCTTGCTCGCGCCCAAGCCTTGCTCGCGCCACGGTATGTTGCTAACTGCCGGATCGCGTCGAGCCGGAGTTTCGCCCTGAAACCGGGGCGAAGCGCGAATGTCGAAGCCATCGAGGCCGAGTGGGCATTTTGCCGATGAAATGCGCGATTCCGGCCTTGGCCTTCAGCGCCGCCCTCGCCGGATGCGCCGTCGGCCCCGACTATACGCGGCCCGACGCGCCGACGCCCGCCGCTTTCAAGGAGATGAAAGGCTGGAAGCGCGCCACTCCGCTCGACGACATGCCGCGCGGGGACTGGTGGAAGCCGTTCAGGGATCCAAAGCTCGCCTCGCTCATCGGCGAAGTCGCGGTGTCGAACCAGACCGTGATCGGGGCCGAGGCCGGCTATCGCGCCGCGACGGCGCTCGTGCGCGAGGCGCGGGCCGGGCTTCTGCCGACGGTCTCGGTCTCCTATGACGGCGGGGTCGCCCACAGCGGCGCGCGCAGCAGCGGCGCCTCGACGGGCCTTTCGCGCACGCTCTACACCTTCGACGCCGCCTCCGGCCTGGCCTGGACGCCCGACATCTGGGGCAAGGTGCGCCGCCAGGTCGAAAGCAACGTCGCCGGCGCGCAGCTTTCGGCGGCCGACCTCGCCAACGCCACGCTGTCGTCGCAGGCCCTGCTCGCGGTCGCCTATTTCGAGCTGCGCGCGGCCGACGCGCTGAAGGGGCTGCTCGAAACCACCGCGCGCGAGTATCAGCGCACGCTCGATATCACGGAGCGCCAGTACGCCGCGGGCGTCGTCTCGAAGGCCGACGTCGCGACGGCGCGCACGCAGCTGCTCAACACGCAGGCGCAGGCGATCAACGCCGGCATCGCCCGCGCGCAATATGAGCACGCCATCGCCGTGCTGATGGGCCGCCCGCCGGCCGAGCTCGACGTCAGGCCGGCGGCGTTCCCCTCCGCGCCGCCCGCAATTCCCGTCTCGCTGCCTTCGACCCTGCTCGAACGGCGCCCCGACGTCGCCGCCGCCGAGCGCGCCATGCAGCAGCAGAACGCGCTGATCGGCGTCGCCATCGGCGCCTATTTCCCGGACATCAGCCTGTCCGCGGCCTATGGCTTCGCCGGCCGCGGGCCGCTCGCGCTCTCGCTCGCCAACGAGGTCTGGAGCGCGGGCGTCACGGCGTCGCAGGTCGTGTTCGACGGCGGCCTGCGCAGCGGCGCGGTCGAGGCGGCGCGGGCCGTTTACGACCAGTCGGTCGCGGGCTACCGCCAGACCGTGCTTTCAGCCTTTCAGGACGTCGAGGACCAGCTCGTCGCGGCGCGCCTGCTCGCGCAGCAGGCCAAGGTGCAGGACGCGGCGGTGCAGGCGGCGCGGGAGCAGGTCGACGTGCTGCTCAATCAATATTCCGCGGGCACGGTCGCCTTCACGGCGGTGGTGGTCGGCCAGGCGCAGCTTTTGTCCAACCAGATTTCCGCCCTGACGGTCAGGCAGAACCGTTTTCTCGCAGCCGTGCGCCTGATCGAGGCGCTCGGCGGCGGCTGGGACGCGCGCGACCTGCCGGACGCGGCCCGGATCGACGCGCAGACCGCGCTGGCGCCGCGCCTGTGACGCGCGCCGAACGCCTCGAATTGATTCGACGCGGCGGGCGATTATGTTTTGCTGGCAGGGCGCGGCATGCGCCGCCTCGCCCGGCGGGCGGCGGAGGCGGCCTGCGGACCCCGCTTGTGGACGCCCGGCGGCCGCCGCGCCGCGACGCCGCCGGCGTCGGGCATGGACGGGCGGCGCATGGACGGGCGGCGCATGGACGGGCGGCGCATGGACGGCGACACGACGGCGGCACGCGCGAGGCCGCGTCAGGCATGGGATCCTAATGGACGACCGCACCCGACCGCCGGGCGAAGGCCCGCTCGACTCGGTCTATCTGCGCGAAGGCGGAACGCAGGCGCGCGACGCGCGCCCGGCCGACTCACGCCCCTCCGAGGCGCACGACGCCGCGGCGCCGGCGAAATCGCCGCTCAGGACCGCGATCCTCATTCTGCTCGCCGGCGCCGTCGCCTATGGGACATGGCGTTTCATGACGAGCGAGCGCGCCGCGCCGGCGGGCCCGCCCTCGGGCGTCCAGACGACGCAGGCGGTCGGCGCGGCGACCGTAACGCGCGGCGACATGCAGATCCTCGTCTCGGGGCTTGGAACGGTCACGCCGATCGCGACCGTGACGGTGAAGCCGCAGGTCTCCGGCCAGCTGATCGAGGTGGGCTTCAAGGAAGGCCAGAACGTGAAGAAGGGCGATTTTCTCGCCCAGATCGACCCGCGCCCCTTCGCCCTCGCCAAGGCGCAATATGAAGGGCAGCTCGCGCGCGACAAGGGCCTGCTCGACCAGGCCCGCAACAACATGCAGCGCTACCAGACCCTGCTGAAGCAGGACGCCATCGCGCGCCAGCAGGCCGAGGACCAGGTCTATGTCGTCAAGCAGTATGAGGGCGCGATCCGCGCCGACCAGGCGCTGATCGACGCGCAAGAACTCAACCTCACCTATGCGCGGGTGGTCTCGCCGCTCGACGGTCGCGTCGGCCTGCGCCTCGTCGATCCCGGCAATTACGTGCAGACGACCGACGCGGGGCTCGCCGTGATCACCCAGATCGACCCCATTTCGGTGATCTTCACCGTGGCCGAGGACGAGCTTCCCCGCATCCTCGACCGGCTCGGCCGCGGCGCGACGATGGAGGTTTCGATCTTCGACCGGGGCAATGCGCGCAAGCTCGCCTCCGGCATGCTGTCGACGCTCGACAACCGCATCGACGCGACGACCGGCACGGTCAAGCTGCGCGCCCTCTTTCCGAACCCGGACGGCCGCCTGTTTCCGAACCAGTTCGTCAACGCGCAGCTGCTCGTCGACACGCAGAAGGACGCGGTGCTCGCGCCGACGACGGCGATCCAGCGCGGCGCGCCCGGAACCTATGTCTATCTGATCGCCCCCGACGACAAAGTCTCGGTGCGTCCGGTGAAGCTCGGCGCGCAGGCGGACGGCCGCGTCGTCGTGTCCGAAGGGCTCGCGCCCGGGGACCGTGTCGTGGTCGACGGCGTCGACCGGCTGCGCGACGGCGCCGAGGTGGTCCTCGCCGCGATCGACGGCAAGGCGGTCGACGCGCCGGCGAAGGCGCCCCCGGGCCATGGCTCCGGCGAACGAAGAGCGCGCCAGGGCGGCGCGCCGCCGCCGTGACGGCCGCCGCCGATCCTTAAAAGCGCGCCGACGCGCTCCCGCAGGGCCCCAGCGTGAACCCATCCCGCATCTTCATCGAGAGGCCGGTCGCGACCTCTCTCCTCATGCTGGCGATCCTTATCTCCGGCGCGGTCGCCTATCGCTTCCTGCCGGTCGCCGCCCTGCCCCAGGTCGACTATCCGACGATCGAGGTGCGCACCTTCCTGCCCGGCGCGAGCCCCGAGGTGATGACCTCCGCGGTGACGGCGCCGCTCGAACGCCAGCTCGGCCAGATGCCGGGCCTCAACCAGATGACCTCGTCGAGCTCGGCCGGCGCCTCGGTCGTCACGCTCCAGTTCAACCTCGCCCTGCCGCTCGACGTCGCCGAGCAGCAGGTGCAGGCGGCGATCAACGCCGCGAACAACCTGCTGCCGGCCGACCTGCCCGCGCCGCCGATCTACGCCAAGGTCAATCCCGCCGACGCGCCGATCCTGACGCTCGCCGTCAAGTCGAAGACCCTGTCGCTGATCGACCTGCAGGACGTCGCCGAGACGCGCATCGCCCAGAAGATCTCGCAGCAGTCCGGCGTCGGACAGGTGTCGATCAGCGGCGGGCAGCGGCCGGCGATCCGCGTCCAGTTCAACCCGCACGCGCTCGCGGCCTACGGGCTCAACATCGACGATCTGCGCACCATCATCGCCAACGCCAACGTCAACACGCCGAAGGGCGGCTTCGACGGGCCGGCGCAATCCTCGACCATCATCGCCAACGACCAGATCGACACGCTCGACGATTTCCGCAGGATCGTCGTCGCCTATCGCGACGGCGCTCCCGTGCGCATGCGCGACGTCGCGACGGTCGTGCGCGGCGCGCAGAACGACAAGCTGCGCGCCTGGGCCGACGGCGAGCCTGCGATCATCGTCAACATCCGCCGCCAGCCCGGGGCGAACGTCATCGCCGTCGCCGACCGGATTCGCGCGCTCCTGCCGACTCTGCGCGCGAGCCTGCCCGCCTCGGTCGACATCGACATCCTGTCGGACCGCACGACGACGATCCGCGCCTCGGTCGCCGACGTGCAGTTCGAGCTTGCGCTCGCCGTGGCGCTCGTCGTCGCGGTGATCTTCATCTTTCTGCGCAACCTGCCGGCGACGATCATTCCGAGCCTGTCCGTGCCGCTGTCGCTCGTCGGCGCGCTCGCGGCGATGTATCTGCTCGGCTTCAGCCTCGACAATCTGTCGCTGATGGCGCTCGTCATCTCGACCGGCTTCGTCGTCGACGACGCCATCGTCATGATCGAGAACATCGCCCGTCACGTCGAGCACGGCGAGGAGCCGATGGCGGCGGCGCTCCGGGGCTCGGAGCAGATCGGCTTCACCATCATCTCGCTCACGGTCTCGCTGCTCGCCGTGCTGATCCCGCTCCTGTTCATGGGCGACGTGATCGGACGGCTGTTCCATGAATTCGCGGTCACGCTCGCCGTCACCATCGTGATCTCGGCCGTGGTCTCGCTGACGCTGGTGCCGATGATGTGCGCGCGGCTGATCCGGCGCCGGCCGGAGCGCGAGCGCGGCCGGCTCGACCGCTTCGCCGAGCGCGTCTTCGACCGGCTGGTCGAGGCCTATGGCCGTTCGCTGCGTGTGGTGCTGCGCCATCAGCCGCTGACCCTCGCCGTCGCGCTCGGCACGCTGGCGCTGACCGCCGCGCTCTATGCGGCGATCCCGAAAGGCTTCTTCCCGACGCAGGACAGCGGCGTCATCCAGGGCGTGTCGCAGGCGGGACAGGGCGTGTCCTTCGAGGCCATGTCGAAGGTCCAGAGCAAGCTCGCCGACATGATCCTCGCCGACGGGGCGGTCGAGAGCGTCAGCTCGTTCATCGGCGTCGACGGCGACAATCCGACGCTGAACAGCGGCCGCTTCCTCATCAACCTCAAGCCGCGCGAGAGCCGCACGGCGACGACGGCGCAGGTCATCGCCCGGCTGCAGGACGCGGCGCGGCGCCTGCCGGGCGTCGACCTGTTCCTGCAGCCGGTGCAGGACCTGACCGTCGACTCGACCATCGGACGCGCGCAATACAGCTTCATCCTGCAGGACGCGGACCCTGACGCGCTCGCCCAATGGCTGCCGCGGCTCGTCGAGAAGCTCAAGGACAAGCCGGCGCTCGCCGACGTCGCCAGCAACGACCAGGCGCGCGGACGCGCGCTCGACATCTTCGTCGACCGGGCGGGCGCGGCGCGCTTCGGCATCACCCTCGCGAGCGTCAACAACGTCCTTTATGATTCCTACGGCCAGCGCATCGTCTCGACGATCTACACGCAGTCGAACCAGTACCGCGTGATCCTCGAGGTCGACCCGAAGCTCCAGAAGCATGAATCCGACCTCGCGGCGCTGCGCCTGCCGTCATCGGCGGCGAGCGGCGGCCAGACGCCGCTCTCCTCGATCGCCCGCGTGACGGAGACCGAAAAGCCGCTGCTCATCACCCATCTCAACCAGTTTCCGGCCGCCTCGATCTCCTTCAACGTCGCGCCCGGCCATTCGCTCGGCCAGGCGGTCGACGCGATCGAAGCGGCGCAGGAGGAGATCGGCCTGCCGCGCAGCTTCCGCGTCGCGCCGCAGGGAGCGGCGGCGGCCTTCAGCTCCTCGTCGTCGAACGAGCTGTTCCTGATCATCGCCGCCGTCGTCACCATGTATATCGTGCTCGGCGTGCTCTATGAGAGCTTCGTCCATCCGGTCACCATCCTCTCGACGCTGCCGTCGGCCGGCGTCGGCGCGCTCGTCGCGCTGATGCTCGCGGGCTTCGACCTCGACGTGGTGGCGGTGATCGGCGTCATCCTGCTCATCGGCATCGTCAAGAAGAACGCGATCATGATGATCGACTTCGCGCTCGACGCGGAGCGGCGCGGCGGGCTCGAGCCGCAAAGCGCCATCTTCGAGGCCTGCATGCTGCGCTTCAGGCCGATCCTGATGACGACGCTCGCCGCGCTGTTTGGGGCGCTGCCGCTGATGCTCGGGACCGGAGTCGGCTCCGAGCTGCGCCAGCCGCTCGGCGTCGCGATCGTCGGCGGCCTCATCGCCAGCCAGCTCCTGACGCTCTACACGACGCCCGTCATCTACCTCTATTTCGACCGGCTCGCCGCGCGCCTGCGTCCTCGCGCCGCGCCCGACGCGCCCGCCGCGCAGACGCCGTGAACATCTCCGCGCCCTTCGTCAAAAGGCCGGTCGCGACCACGCTGCTCGCGGTCGGGATCGGGCTCGCCGGCGCGCTCGGCTTCGCCAAGCTGCCGGTCGCGCCGCTGCCGCGCGTCGATTTTCCGACCATCATGGTCTCGGCGTCCCTGCCCGGCGCGAATCCCGAAACGATGGCGTCGAGCGTCGCGAGCCCGCTCGAGCGCTCGCTCGGCAATATCGCCTCGGTCTCCGAAATGACCTCGCGCTCGTCGATCGGCCAGGCGTCGGTGACGCTTCAGTTCGGCCTCGACCGCGACATCGACGGCGCGGCGCGCGACGTGCAGGGCGCCATCGCCGCCGCCCGCGCCGACCTGCCGTCGAGCCTGCGCAGCAATCCGACCTATCGCAAGCTGAACCCGGCCGACGCGCCGATCCTGGTTCTGGGGCTCACCTCGAAAACCAGGACGCCGGGCCAGCTCTACGACGTCGCCTCCAACGTCCTGCAGCAGCGGCTGTCGCAGATCGAAGGCGTCGGACAGGTCTTCATCGCGGGCTCGGCCCTGCCCGCCGTGCGCGTCGAGATCAATCCTCAGGCCCTGTCGAAATATGGCGTCGGGCTCGAAAACGTGCGCGCGGCGCTCGCCGCGGCCAACGCCAACAGCCCCAAGGGCGCGCTCGCCGGCCAGGGGCGCACGTATCAGGTCTACACCAACGACCAGGCGAGCACGGCCGCCGAATTCAGATCCGTCATCGTCGCCTGGCGCAACGGCGCGCCGGTGCGCCTGACCGACGTCGCCGAGGTCGTCGATTCGGTCGAGGACCTGCGCAACGAAGGCTTCGTCAACGGCAAGCCCGGCATCCTGGTCCTGTTCAACGCGCAGCCGGGCGCGAACATCATCCGCACCACCGAGCTCGTGAAGGCGGAGCTGCCCTATCTGCGCGAGGCCCTGCCCTCAGACGTCGACATGATCGTCACGGCCGACCGCTCGAACACCATCCGCGCCGCCGTCGCCGACACCGGGCTCACGCTCCTTCTGTCGATCGCGCTCGTCACGCTCATCGTCTTCCTGTTCCTGCGCGACCTGCGCGCTGCGAGCGTGCCGGCGGTGGTCACGCCGCTCTCCATCGTCGGCGCCTTCGGGGCCATGTATCTCGCCGGCTTCAGCCTCAACATCCTGTCGTTGATGGCGCTGACCATCGCCACGGGCTTCGTCGTCGACGACGCCATCGTGGTGCTCGAAAACATCAAGCGCCACGTCGAGGGCGGCGCCTCGCCGCGCCAGGCGGCGCTCGAGGGCGCGCGCGAAGTCGGCTTCACCGTGATCTCGATCAGCGTGTCGCTGGTCGCGGTGTTCATCCCGATCCTGTTCATGGGCGGCATCATCGGCCGCCTGTTCCATGAATTCGCGCTGACGCTGACCTTCGCCATCGCCGTCTCGCTCGTCCTGTCGCTGACGCTGACGCCGATGATGTGCGCGCTCGTGCTCAGGCGCCGGCCCGAGCGCGCGCCGCCGCGCTTCGACCCGTTCGGCGCGCTGACCCGGGCCTATGGGCGCTCGCTCGGCTTCGCGCTTCGCCATGGCGGTTTCGTGATGCTGACGCTGTTTGCGGTCGTCTGCCTCAACGTCTCGCTGTTTGCGATCATCCCCAAGGGCTTCTTCCCGCAGGTCGACGCCGGCCGCATCATGGGCTCGATCCAGGGCGACCAGAGCATCTCGTTTCAGGCCATGCGGGTGAAGGCGAAGCAGCTGCTCGACATCGTGCGCGCGGATCCTGCGGTCGAAAGCGTCGTCGGCTTCACGGGCGGCAACGAGACCAACACGGGGCGCAGCTTCATCACCCTGAAGCCGCTGTCGGAACGCGACGTGAGCGCGCAGCAGGTGATCGACCGCCTGCGCCCGAAAATCAGCGCCGTGCCGGGCGTGACGCTGTTCATGTTCCCGGTGCAGGACCTGCGCATGGGCGGGCGGCCGACCAATTCGCTCTACCAGTACACGCTGCAGGGCGACGACGCCGAGGACATCTATGAATTCACGCCGAAGCTCGTCGCCGAGCTGCGCGGCAATCCCTTCCTCGCCGACGTCAACGCCGACCAGCAGCAGGCCGGGCTCGCGACCAAAATCGTCATCGACCGCGACGCGGCGGCGCGCTTCGGCCTCGACGTCAACGTGATCTCGCAGACCCTCTATGACGCCTTCGGCCAGCGCCAGGTGTCGACGATCTATTCGGCGGTCAACCAGTACAAGGTGGTGATGGAGGTCGCGCCGCAATACTGGCAGGACCCGGCGATCCTGAACGACCTTTACGTCACGCCCGCCGGATCGCGCGCCGGCGGCGCCGCGACGAGCAATCTGCCCTCGGGCGCCGTGCGCGCCGCGAGCGCTGGAGCCTCGGCCGCGCCGGCCGCCTCCGACGCCGCCCGCAACGCGGCGACCAACGCCATCGCCGTCGGCGGCTCGTCCTCGGCCTCGGCGGGCGCGGCGGTCGCGACCGCGAACGCGGCCATGATCCCGCTTTCGGCGATCGCCCGCTTCGAGCCGGCGAAGACCTCGCTCAACGTCAACCATCAGGGGCTGTTCGTCGCCAGCACCATCTCGTTCAACCTGCCGCCCGGCGTCTCGCTCGGCAAGGCGATCCTCGAGATCGACAAGGCGACGGCGCGCATCGGCATGCCCGCGACCATCCGCGGCCTGCCGCAGGGCACGGCGAAGGCGTTCCAGGAGTCCTTCTCCAATCAGGGGCTTTTGCTGGCGGCCGCGCTGTTCGCCGTCTATGTGACGCTCGGCGTGCTCTACGAGAGCCTGATTCATCCGGTCACCATCCTGTCGACGCTGCCGTCGGCGGGGGTCGGCGCGGTCCTCGCGCTGATGGCCTTCAGGCTCGAATTCTCGGTCATCGCCATGATCGGGGTCATTCTGCTGATCGGCATCGTCAAGAAGAACGCGATCATGATGATCGACTTCGCCCTCGCCGCCGAGCGCGAGCGCGGGCTTTCCCCGCGCGCGGCGATCCACGAGGCCTGCCTGCTGCGCTTCCGCCCCATCATGATGACGACCTTCGCCGCCATCCTCGGCGCGATTCCGCTCGCCGTCAGCTACGGCGACGGCGCGGAGCTGCGCCGCCCGCTCGGCGTCGCGATCATCGGCGGCCTCGTCGTCAGCCAGCTCCTGACCCTCTACACGACCCCCGTGCTCTATCTTTACATGGAGCGCCTGCGCCAGCGCTCGAAAGCCCGCTTCGCCCGCCTTTTCCCCCGCCTCGCCGGAGGCGGTCCGGGCCGCTCCGCGGCCTGAACGCGCAAGCGCCGGGCCGATTCTTGACTTCGCGCGACGGAATCGCCAGTTTCCGCGCTTTCCGCACCAGACACGAGCCGATGAACTTTCCCGTTCCCGCATCAGAGGCCGCCGGGCTGCGCTCGCCCGCGACGCGAAGCTATCTCGATTTCGAAAAGCCCGTCGCCGAGCTCGAAGCGAAGGTGCAGGAGCTGCGCTCGCTCGCCGTCAACGGCGACGCGGTGCAGATCAACGAGGAGCTGGCCCGCCTCGAGGGCAAGTCCGAGAAGGCGCTCGTCGATCTCTACGCCACGCTGACGCCCTGGCAGAAGACGCAGGTCGCGCGCCATCCGCAGCGGCCGCATTTCACGGATTACGTCAAGGGGCTCGTCACCGACTTCACGCCGCTGTCGGGCGACCGCCAGTTCGGCGAGGACGCGGCGCTCGTGTGCGGGCTTGGATGGTTCCGCGGCTATTCGGTCTGCGTCATGGGCCAGGAGAAGGGCGCCGACACGGCCTCGCGCATCAAGCATAATTTCGGCATGGCGCGGCCCGAGGGCTATCGCAAGGCGGTGCGCGTGATGCGCCTCGCCGACCGCTTCAACCTGCCGGTGATCTCCTTCGTCGACACGCCCGGCGCCTTTCCGGGCGTCGACGCCGAGGAGCGCGGCCAGGCCGAAGCGATCGCCCGCGCCACCGAAGCCTCGCTCGCGCTCGGCGTGCCCAACATCGCGGCCATCGTCGGCGAGGGCGGCTCGGGCGGCGCGGTGGCCATCGCCACCTGCAACCGCGTGCTCATGCTGGAGCATGCGATCTACACGGTGGCCTCCCCCGAGGCGTCGGCCTCGATCCTGTGGCGCGACGCGGCCAAGGCCGAAGACGCCGCCACCACCATGAAGATCACGGCGCAGGACCTTCTGAAGTTCGGCGTCGTCGACGCGGTGATCCCCGAGCCCGTCGGCGGCGCGCATCGCGATCCCGCCGCCGCGGTGCAGGCGGTCGGCGACGCGGTCGAAAGCGCCCTGCAAAGCCTTCTGCCGCTGTCGCATGTCGAAGTCAGGCAGGCGCGGGCGGACAAGTTTCTGGCGATCGGCCGCAGCCTCTGACCTTGTTTTGCGCAATCTGTTGCCCGCGCGCCACTGGCGCGGGCAAAGTTTGGGCTGGCCCCGCACGCCGCCTCCGCAGCGCGCGGGGCGGCAAGTCTTGCGCAAGCTCCGTCAGATAAAGATCAAGGCGAAATCAAAGCCTTTCCTCGGCGGATCCATCCTCTGGCCATGGGCGCCCGTGGCCGCTTCCGCTCCGGGCGGCGCTTTTCCACAGGCGCTTGCGCGTGGCCCGCGCCTCAATGCGGCCGCCTTGCGGGGCCAGAGTCACGCTTGGCCGGAGACAGACTCGCGCCGGCGATGTTCATGAAACCCGCCGCGTTCAACTTGCGGAGGCCCCGTCTCCGCGACGCGGAGTCTGACCTCGCACCAGGGCGTTGCTGGAAAAATTAAGAATAATTTTACCTTAACTCTTGATAAACCTGTCGATTGACTGTCTTGCCAGAAGATTACCACAGGGTTAGACTATTGAACAAGAACGGCGCCTCCCCTCCTTGGGGCCGCCCGAAGCACGAATGAGAGACGCGCCCATGAGCTTCAGCGCATCCGTCGGACGGATCGGCCTTCTCGGCCTCGCCGTCTCCGCCGCCGTCACGCTCGCCGGCTGCGGCGGCCCCGTCGGCGACGACGTCAGCGCCCGCGCCAACGCGCCCCTCTCAAGAGAGACGCTGACGCTCATGGAGGAGAAGGGCACGACCAAATCGGCGCCCGTGCTCATCCGCACCTACAAAAAGGAAGCCGAGCTCGAAGTCTGGAAGATGAAGGCGGACGGCAAATACGCGCTTCTCAAGAGCTATCCCATCTGCCGCTGGTCGGGGCAGCTCGGCCCGAAATCGCGCGAAGGCGACCGGCAGGTGCCGGAAGGCTTCTATACGGTCACGCCGGCGCAGATGAAGCCGAACTCGGCCTATTATCTCGCCTTCAACGTCGGCTATCCCAACGCCTATGACCGCGCGCTCGGGCATGACGGCGGCTCGATCATGGTGCACGGCGTGTGCTCGTCGCGCGGCTGCTTCTCCATGACCGACGAGCAGATGAAGGAAATCTACGCCGTCGTGCGCGAGAGCTTCGCCGCCGGCCAGCGCGACATGCAGCTCCAGTCCTACCCCTTCCGCATGACCGCCGAGAACATGGCGAAATATCGCGCCGATCCGAACATCGGCTTCTGGCGCCAGCTCAAGGAAGGCTCCGACAATTTCGAGGTGAGCAAGAAGGAAGTCGCCGTCAACGCCTGCGGCGGACGCTATGTCTTCAACGCCACGGCCGCCAACGGGCGCTTCGACGCCTTCAGCCCCTGCCCGCAGATTCGCCAGAACGACCAGATCCGTCCGCTCGTCCTCGCCAAAGAGGCCCAGGACGACGCCAAAATCGCGGAGCTGACGGCCTCGGGCGTCAAGCCGATCCGCACGGTCTATCTCGACGGCGGCCAGCATCCGAAATTCGCCGCCGCCGGCCTCGCCGTCAGCCGTCCCGACGCGCTCGCCGCCGGCCCGACCGATCTCGTCGTCGAGGAGAAGCGCACGAGGCTCGCGCTCGGCGACAAGACGCGCAAGGCGCCGGTCTCCCCGGTCGTCCAGCTGGCCGCGAGCGCCGCGGACCCGGCCGACAAGCCCGCGGAGATCGCCCGCGAGGCGACGAAATCGGCCGGCGATCCCGCGACCCTCGCCAACTGGTTCGGCGGCTCGAAGAGCTTCGGCGAGGCGATCTCGGTCGCCGCCAAGCAGGGCGCGCGCACGCCCTGACCCGCCCGCCGTCCCGAAATCCCTGCGGCCGGCCCCCTGGGCCGGCCGTTTCATTACATCGCCGCCCCTGAAGCGGCCGCCCGCCCTTGCCGCCGGCCGGCGCCTTTCCCATCTCCCCAGTCCATGAGCAAAGCGTTCACCCGCGAAACCGACGCGGAAGAGACCGACGACGAGATCGAGGCGCCGCCGCTGCCCTCCGGCGCGAAGAACTATGTCACGCCCGAAGGCTTTCGGCGGATGCAGGACGAGTTCGACCAGCTGCGCAGGGTCGAACGGCCAAAGATTGTGGAGACGGTCGCCTGGGCCGCCGGCAACGGCGACCGCTCGGAAAACGGCGACTATATCTACGGCAAGAAGCGCCTGCGCGAGATCGACCGGCGGCTGCGTTTCCTGCGCAAGCGCATGGAGATCGCCGAGATCGTCGACCCGAATCGGCAGGCCGGCAAGGACAGGATCTTCTTCGGCGCCACGGTCGACTATGAGACGGGCGACGGCGTCGCGAAGCGACTGCGCATCGTCGGCGTCGACGAAGCGCGCTCCGAGCTTGGCGAAGTAAGCTGGATCTCGCCCATCGCCCGCGCCCTGCTGAAGGCGGAAGAAGGCGATCTCGTCGAGGTGCGCACGCCCAAAGGCGTCGAGCGGATCGAGGTTTTGAAGATCAGCTATTGAAGGCGGCGACCCTGCGCCGCCGCGCTCCAGCTTTTGGTTTCGCGCGCTTTTGTCGTCGCGCGGCTTTCGCCGAAGGGGCGCCCCGGCTCAGCCCAGATTGAGCTCCTTGAAAAAGTCCTCGCCCTTGTCGTCGATGACGATGAAGGCCGGGAAATTCTCGACCTCGATGCGCCAGACCGCCTCCATGCCGAGCTCGGGATATTCCAGCACTTCGACCTTCCTGATGCAGTCCTGCGCCAGCCGCGCCGCCGCGCCGCCGATCGAGCCGAGGTAGAAGCCGCCATATTTGCCGCAGGCCGCGCGCACGGCCGGCGAACGGTTGCCTTTGGCCAGCATGACCATGGAGCCGCCCGCCGCCTGGAACTGCTCGACATAGGAATCCATGCGCCCGGCCGTGGTCGGGCCGAAGGAGCCCGAGGCGAAGCCTTCCGGCGTCTTGGCCGGGCCGGCGTAATAGACCGGATGGTTGCTGAAATAGTCGGGCATGCCCTCGCCGCGCTCGAGCCGCTCGCGGATCTTGGCGTGGGCGAGGTCGCGCGCGACGATCATCGGCCCGCTCAGCGACAGCCGCGTCTTGATCGGATATTTCGACAGGGTCGCCAGAATCTCCGACATCGGCCGCGTCAGGTCGATCTGCACGACCTCGCCGCCGAGCGCGGCGTCGTCGACCGGCGGCAGGAAACGGGCCGGATCATGCTCGAGCTCCTCGAGGAACACGCCGTGGCGGTTGATCTCGCCGAGCGCCTGGCGGTCGGCCGAGCAGGACACGCCAATGCCGATCGGCAGCGAGGCGCCGTGGCGCGGCAGGCGCACCACGCGCACGTCATGGCAGAAATATTTGCCGCCGAACTGCGCGCCGACGCCCGACTGCTGCGTCAGCTTCCAGATCTCGGCCTCCATCTCGAGGTCGCGGAAGGCGTGGCCGTCCGTTCCGCCCGCGGTCGGCAGATTGTCAAGATAACGGGCCGAGGCGAGCTTGACCGTCTTGAGGTTCTGCTCGGCCGAGGTCCCGCCGACGACGATCGCGAGGTGATAGGGCGGGCAGGCCGAGGTGCCGAGGGTGAGAATCTTCTCAGCGACGAAGGAGACCAGCCGGTCATGCGTCAGGAGCGAGGGCGTGCCCTGGAACAGGAAGGTCTTGTTGGCCGAACCGCCGCCCTTGGCCATGAACAGGAATTTGTAGGACTCCTCGCCCTCCGCATAGATTTCGATCTGCGCCGGCAGATTGTCGCGGGTGTTGACCTCCTCGAACATGCTGAGCGGCGCGAGCTGCGAATAGCGCAGGTTCTTCTTGGCGTAGGCGTCGCGCACGCCCTCGGCGAGCGCGCTCGCGTCCTCGCCGTCGGTGAAGACCATGCGGCCCTTCTTGCCCATGATGATGGCGGTGCCCGTGTCCTGGCACATCGGCAGCACGCCGCCCGCGGCGATGTTGGCGTTCTTCAAAAGATCATAGGCGACGAAGCGGTCGTTGGCGCTCGCCTCCGGGTCGTCGAGGATTCTGGCGAGCTGGGCGAGATGGCCCGGCCGCAGCAGATGGTTGACGTCGATCATCGCGGCCTCGGCCAGAGCGCGCATCGCCTCGCGCTCGACCACCAGAAATTCGCGTTCGCCGAATTTTTCGACCCTCGCCCCGCCGCAGTCGAGCTTGCGGAAAGGAGTCTCGTCCTTGCGCAGCGGAAAAGGCGAATGATATTGAAAAGTCATGGCGACGGCCTCGTTTCTGGACTGCGTCACATTCTAGAGCAGCGCGCGTCAAAACGCAGCGCTTTTACGAAAGCCGGCGCTACGCCTCTTTGCGGAGCGCCGGCGCGGCGCAGGCGGCGTCAGCTCTGGAACTCTCGCTCGGCCTGAGCTTTATTGACCCGTCGCGGCGCGCCCGCTCAGGCGAAAGAGGCCTTCTTGCAGTTTCCTTATCCGCTCGTTCTCTGCGACGTCGGCGGCACCAACGCCCGCTTCGCGCTCCAGGCCGCGCCCGACGCGCCGCTGTTGCCCGGCCCGCCGGTCAAGACCGCCGATCACGCGAGTTTTGAAAAGGCGCTGGCCTCGGCCTTCGTCGGCTTCGGGGTCAGGGCGCGCTCGGCGCTGGTCTGCGCGGCGGGACCCGTGCGCGGCCGGACCGTCGAGCTCACCAACGCCGGCTGGCGCATCGACGGCGCCGAGACGGCCGCCGACCTCGGCCTCGACCAGGGGCTGCTGCTCAATGATTTCGAGGCCCAGGCGCTGGCCCTGCCCGCGCTTCAGGACGTCTGGACGACGCCGATCGGCCCCGCCCGTCCGGCCGCGGGCGGAACGCGCCTCGTCATGGGCGTCGGCACGGGGCTCGGCGCGGCCGGGCTCATCGAGGTCGAGGGCCGCCATCTCGCGCTTCCGACCGAGGCCGGGCATCTCGACTTCGCGCCGGTCGGCTCGGTCGAGGCGGCGATCTGGCCGCATATCCCGATTTCGGCGCATGGCCGCATCGGCGTCGAGACCATCCTGTCCGGCGCGGGCCTCGCCCGCCTGCATCGGGCGCGCTGCGCCGCGGAGGGCCTGCCGCCGCCGCAGATCGACGAGATCGGCGTCGTCGCCGAAGCCATGAGCGCGCCCGACGGCGAGGCGGCGCGCACGCTGTCGCTGTTCTGGACGCTCGTCGCGCGCTACGCCGGCGACCTCGCGCTGGCGCTGATGGCGAAGGGCGGCGTCACGCTCGCCGGCGGCGTCCTGCCAAAGATCGCGGCGTTTCTCGATCCGGCGAAGTTTCGCGCCCGCTTCGAGGACAAGGCGCCCTTCGGCGAGTTCATGACGACGATCGCGACGCGGCTCGTCATCGCCAATGACGTCGTGCTGCCTGGCATGGCGGCGATCGCCGCCGCGCCGCGCGCCTATGTGATCGACTATGAGGCGCGCGCCTGGCGCTGAGAGGCGCCGGCGCCCTCAGGCCGCGTGCGACGCGGCCTCCTCGCTCAGCACGGCGTAGAGCGCGTCGCGGTCGCGCGCGGCGCGGAGCTTGGCTTTGACGCCCTGGTCGCGCAGCATGCGCGCGATGCGGGCGAGCGCCTTCAGATGGTCGGCGCCCGCCGTCTCGGGGGCGATCAGCACGAAGATCAGATCGACCGGGGCGTTGTCGAGCGATTCGAACTCGATCGGCTTCGCCGCCCGCGCAAACAGAGCCGTCATGCCTGTCGCGCGGGCGAGCTTGGCGTGGGGAATGGCGACGCCGTCGCCCGTGCCCGTCGAGCCGAGCCTTTCGCGATGCAGCAGCGCGTCATAGATTTCGCGCGCGGACAGCCCCGTGAGCTCGGCGGCCTTCTCGCTCAATTCCTGCAGCGCCTGCTTCTTACCGAGAGCTTTCAGGGCCGGAACGATGGCCTGGGGCGAGATCATGAATGTCAAGGCAGTCGTCCAAATGAGTTCGAGCGGCGCCTGACGGCGGCTCGAAAAATCCGTTCTCAGGCGCGCCGCTCACGAATTGCGGCGGCCTGGCGCAAGGCGGCGTCGGGTCGGTCTGAGGCCATGAACGCGCGCGATCCTGGCGGTCGGCTTCCCTAAAGTCGCCCAAACGCGACGCCCCGACGGATCAGCTTCGCGCGCCCGTAAAGACCACGGCCGCGCGGCGTCAGCCGCGAGGCGACGCGCGCAGCCTCGTCCATGAACGCTGAACACGGCGTGTGTGTGGCGATGCGGCCGGGGCCGGCCGGCGTCATATGTGGCCGCGCTGACGCCGCATGGGTCAAATCTGCCGTCATCGCCCCCCGCCGCCGGCGGATCGCCGCCGTAATTTTTGGCAGCGTTAGGCGTGTTGTCCAGTGAAGTCAAGCGTCGCCGTGATCAAGCCTAGCGTCACGCGAACTCAACATTGGGGAATGTCGCCAAAATCGAAAATTGGCCATGCGCAACCGGGGATAAGTATTTTTACGCCCGCCAGATGATATTATTTTGATTTATTCTAATAACCCCAAGCCTCGCGTCGCGCCTGTGGCGCCGGGAGCTTGCGCCTTCGCGGCGCCTTGCCCATGGCTAAGAGTCAATACATGTAAGCCTTTTCGCGGCGACGCTCGACGGAAGAGCGAATCTTCAAGCTTTCGCGATATTTCGCGACCGTGCGGCGGGCGATGTCGATGTTGATTTCCTTGAGCTTCGCGACGATGGCGTCGTCGGACAGAATGTCGTTCGGCCGCTCCTGCTCGATCATGTGGCGGATGCGGAAACGCACCGACTCCGCCGAATGGGCGTCGCCGCCATTGTTCGAGGCGATCGAGGCGGTGAAGAAATATTTGAGCTCGAACAGCCCGCGCGGCGTGGCCATATATTTGTTGGAGGTGACGCGCGAGACGGTCGACTCATGCATGCCGATCGCCTCGGCGATGGTCTTGAGGTTGAGCGGACGCAGATGCTCGACGCCATGGCGGAAGAAGCCGTCCTGCTGGCGCACGATCTCGCTCGACACCTTGAGGATCGTGCGGGCGCGCTGCTCGAGGCTCTTGGTCAGCCAGTTGGCGGTCTGCAGGCAGGACGACATGAAGCTCTTGTCGACGTCGTTCGTCTGGCCTTTCGAGACGCGCGCCGCATAGCTATTGTTGACGAGGATGCGCGGCAGCACCTCGGTGTTCAGCTCGACGTGCCAGTCGCCGCCCGGCGCCGCGCGCACGATCACGTCGGGCACGAGCGGCTGGATGGCCCCGCCGCCGAAGGCGCGTCCGGGCTTGGGGTCGAGGCGGCGGATCTCGGCGGCCATGTCGGCGAGATCCTCGTCGTCGACGCCGCAGATCTTGCGCAGGGCCGCAAAATCGCGCTTGGCCAGAAGCGGAAGATTGGCCACCAGCGCCTGCATGGCGGGGTCGAAGCGGTCTTTTTCGCGCAGCTGGATGGCGAGGCATTCGGCGAGGTCGCGCGCGCCGACGCCAGACGGTTCAAAACTCTGGATCAGCTTCAGCACGCGCTCGACCCGGTCGAGCGGGGCGTCGAGCCGCGCCGCCGCCTCCTCAAGCGCGTCGGCGTAATACCCCGCGTCGTCGATCGAATCGATCAGCGTCTGGCCGATGATCCGGTCGACCGGATCGGCGGTGGCGAGCGCGAGCTGCTCTTCGAGATGATCCTTGAGATGGACCGGGCTTGCGGCGTAGGCTTCGAGATTGGCGGCCTCGCCGTCCGCCGCGCCGCCCGAAGATCCGTTCCAGGACGTCGCCGACAGGCCGGCGGCCGAATCGGGGAATTCCGTCGCGCAGGGCGCCGAACGGTCGTCGTCGAAGGCGTTGCCAAGCTCGGTGCCGAGGCTTTGCTCGAGCGCGCCCCGGTCGACGGCGAGCGCGCTGGAGCTCCAGTCGGCCTCGCCCGCCTCGTTGAAGCTGCCGTCGAGCGCAGTCTGCTCCGGCCTGTCGCCCGGAAAAAGGTCGGGAGACGCGCCGTCGAGCGGAAAATTGGTTTCGCCCGCCAAAGGCTGCGGCTCGGGCGCCTCGTCGCCGCGCTCGAGGAGCGGATTGCGCTCAAGCTCCTCCTCGACGAAGGCGGTCAGCTCCATGTTGGAGAACTGAAGCAGCTTGATCGCCTGCAGAAGCTGCGGCGTCATCACCAGGGACTGACCCTGGCGCATCATGAGCTTCGCGCTTAGAGCCATATTCACGGACCTTTGGCGACACTTGGGGCGCAAGACGGTCGAGTGGAAGACGGCCCGTTTCTTGCTTGCAAGCAATTATTGGCGCCACGGCCTGATTGGCAAGCAGATAATTTGTTCATGAAACCGACGTCGCGCAGCCGCCCCGCCCCGCATGGCCCCAGGCGCGCAGAGGGGCCGGCGCCCGATCCCGCCCGAAAATCTGGAAAGCCTGACTGAATGTCGCGCCGAGCGGCCGGTTTCGCGCGCAAATTGCGGCGCCCGGGCCTCGCCCGCGTTGCGTCGTCACGGTTTTGTCGCGCTGCACAAAGCGAAGGCAACGCGCCTGTCTTCTAGCCGAGCGCGCGGCCTGCGGCGCAGCGCCGCAGCGAGGCGCGCAATTCGGGGGCGGCTCGGCCGGCGCGTCAGAGCGCGAAGGAATCGCCGAGATAGAACCGGCGCGCCTCGGCGTCGGCGACGATGGTCTCGGGCGTGCCCTGGGTCAGCACCTTGCCGGCGTGGATGATATAGGCGCGGTCGATCAGCCCGAGCGTCTCGCGCACGTTGTGGTCGGTGATGAGGACGCCGATGCCGCGCGTCTTGAGATGCTGCACCAGATGCTGGATGTCGGCGACGGCGATGGGGTCGATGCCGGCGAAGGGCTCGTCGAGCAGGATGAAGGCCGGGCGGCAGGCGAGCGCGCGGGCGATCTCGCAGCGCCGCCGCTCGCCGCCCGAAAGCGCGACCGAGGGCGAGCGCCGCAGGGCCTCGATGTCGAATTCGCGCAGGAGCGCGTCGAGCTCGCGCTCGCGCTGCTCCTTGTCCTTCTGGGTGATTTCGAGCACGGCGCGGATGTTGTCCTCGACCGTGAGGCCGCGGAAGATCGAGGGCTCCTGCGGCAGATAGCCGACGCCGAGCCGCGCGCGGCGGTACATCGGCAGGCGCGTGACGTCATGGCCGTCAAGCTCGATGCTGCCGGCGTCGGGCCGGATCAGCCCCGAGATCATGTAGAACAGCGTGGTCTTGCCGGCGCCGTTGGGGCCGAGCAGGCCGACCGCCTCGCCGCGGCGGACGGTCATGCTCACGTCCTCGATGATCCGCCGCATCTTGTAGGACTTGCGCAGGCGGGACACCGAAAGCACGCCGTCCTGCCGCGCGCCGGAGAGGTTTTCACGCGCGGGGCGCTCGCCGCCGCCCGCCGCCGCGCCGGCTGCAAGCGCGGTCGACAGGGCGCCGATCGCGGCGGAGCCTTCGCCCTGCGTCGTGAGCAGGGGCGCGCGCAGGAAATCGGGAATCAAACGCAGCGGCAATCGGAACGTCCTGCGGCCTCGCTTGCGGCCGCCCGCGGCAGGCCTTGGAGCCGATCGGGCGAGGGCCGCCGCTTCGCGCTGCGCCGTCCGGAGGCGTCTCCGGGGCGCGCAGGCCGGCGGACGGCGCTGGCGCGTTGTGCCACAGACGCGGGGCGAGGTCCAACGCCCCGCCCGCGCCGGCCGGTCAGCTCTTCGGCTTGGTCTTCTTGTCGTCTTTCTGCTCGGGCTGGAACAGGCTCTTCACCCGGCCGACGATGACGGCCTTCTTGGTCGAAAGGTCATAGGCGAGCTTGTCGCCCTTGGTGACGCTCGTGCCCTGCGTCACCGTGACGTTGCCGGTGAGATAGAGCTTGTCCTCGCCCTTCTCGTAGACGCCGCGGTCGCCTGTCGAGACCTGGTCCTTGGTGATCAGCGTGACGGGCCCCGTCGCCTCCATGCGGCGCAGGTCGCTCGTCGAGGAGGGCGTCGAGGGCGCGCCTTCGGGCTTGGGCGCGAGATAGAGCACGAGCACGCTCGCCTTCAGCGTGCTTTCGCCCTGCCGGGCGACGACGTCGCCCGTGTAAACGAGCTTCTGCTCCTTGTCATAATAGTCGAGCTTGGCGGCGTCGATATGGATCGGCTCTTTCGAGTCGCCGCCGGGAATGGCGCCGCCCTGCGGCTGGGCGGCCGCCGCGAAGGCGAACATGACGCCCGCGGCGAGCCCGCACAGGGCGAGGGCCGCGCGCCGCGCGGACAGGGGTCGGCGCGAAGACGTCGGAGCGGCGGTCACGGCTGCGTCTCCTTCACGCCATCGGCCGGCGCGGCGTGGACGGACCGCGCCTCTTCGGGTTCGGGCAGCGTGAGCGGCAGGTCCTTCTCCTCCTTGCTGGAGTCGAAGGTCGACCTCACGCCGCCGACGAAGGAGATCTTGCCGTCGGCGCCGATGTCCATCTCGTCGGCCGCGATCGTCCCGCCTTTCAGCAGCACGGTGACGGGCTCGTGCGAGACGAGCCCGCCGGTCTTGAAGTCCATCTGGGCGGATTTCATGAAGATCGCATAGCCGACTTCGTTCCTGATCTGCGGCGCGCCGTCGAGGAGGAGGCTGTCCTTGAGATTGTCATAGGAGCCATGGGCCGCCGTGACCTTGATGGTCGAGGAGTCGCGCATGGCGACGCGCGCGTCGATGCCGCTGAGCTCGACGAGATTGGGCGTGGTGGTGTCCTGGCGCCCCGCCTCCGCCTTGATGTCATAGGGGCGGCCGTCCTTCTGGAAGCCGCTGATCTTCGGCGTCTCGACCGTGATGCGCGTTCCGTCGAGCCGGACCTGGCCGATGGTGATGTTCGGCGGGATGCGGCGGAAGGGGTCGAACACGGCGTAGACCGTGGCCGCGCCCGCCGTGACAAGGCAGAACAGCACGATCGACCAGCGCAGCACGCGCACGCGCAGCGAATGGCGCCGCGCCGCCGTGAAGGCGCCGCGCCATGGCGTATGCGACAGTTCAAGCACGTCGCCAAGGTTCTGGCGTCCGTCGCGGCGCGAACCGTCAGGCCCCGCCGCATGATGCGCCGGCGCGGCTCCGCCGTGGGAGGCCTCGTGGGCGACGCGCCGCCAGTCGGCGGCTTCCGAGATGTCCGTCATAAAATCGCGCGTCCGGTTCAGGGCCGATCGAGAGCGGCCTGAAGACTTTCCAGACAGCAAGCGAGAGCGGCGAAGTCAAGGCGCGGCGGCGAACCCGCCAATTTCGACATTAAAACGAAAAGCGCTGTGAAAACGCTAAGCTCGTAGCGTTCTACATGGGGAAGGCCCCCAAAAGCCGCAACTCTTCGCCGAAAATCTTACTGATGGGAAAAAATATCTGAATCCGCCCATCCCATCAAATCGAGCCGCGCCCGCGTCGGCAGGAAGGCGAAACAGGCCTGCGCAAGCTCCGTCCTGCCCTCGCGCGCCAGCATGGCGTCGAGCCGCGTCCGCAGGGCGTGCAGATGCAGCACGTCGGAGGCGGCGTAGGCGAGCTGCGCGTCAGAAAGTCGCGCCGCGCCCCAGTCGGACGACTGCTGCTGCTTCGACAGGTCGACGCCAAGCAATTCCCGAACCAGATCCTTGAGGCCGTGGCGGTCGGTATAGGTGCGCACGAGCTTCGAGGCGATCTTGGTGCAATAGAGCGGGCCGGCCATGACGCCGAACGCCTTGTAGAGCACGGCGACGTCGAAGCGCGCGAAATGGAACAGCTTGACGATGTGTTCATCCGCGAGCAGCCGCTCGAGATTGGGCGCGCGCGTCTGCCCCTGCGCGATCTGGACCACGTCCGCCGAGCCGTCGCCGCGCGACAGCTGCACCACGCAGAGGCGGTCCCGCTGCGGCACGAGTCCAAGCGTCTCGGTGTCGATCGCGACCGCGTCCGCAAAGGCCGCGTCGTCGGGCAGGTCGCCCGCGTGAAGCCGGATCGTCATGTCGGCCGGCCTCGTCTGGCGCAGGGCGTATGGATCATGCCGCGCGCCTAGCATTCCCTTCGCCGCGACGCAAGCGCCGGGCCTGCGCCGGAACCGCGCGGAGGCCGCGACGTTAGTCTCTCAAATATCCGTCAAGGCACAACGGTCAAGGAGAGCGAAGATGCAGAAGAAGCTGGGCGTCGCCGTCCTCGCCGCCCTCATCGCCGCGCCGGCCGGCGCCTATGCGCAGGGCGTCGTCGGCGGCGCGCAAAGCGGCGCCGAACGCGGCATGGCGACCGGCCAGTCCATGGGCGGGCCGATCGGCGGAGTCGTCGGCGGAGCGGTCGGCGGCGCGACCGGCGCGGCCGGCGGCCTGCTCGGGCTCGACCGGGCGCCGGAGTTCCGCGCCCATGCGCTGCGCGAGCACCGATCGAGCGTGCGCACCGACCGCCCGGTGCGCGAAGGCCAGAGGCTGCCGCTCGCGGGCGTCACCTATCGCCCGGTCCCGCCCGAATATGGCGTCGACCCGCGCTATCGCTACACGGTCGTCAACGGCCAGCCGGTGATCGTCGACCCGCGCTCCCGCCGCGTGGTGCAGGTCATTGAATAGGCCCGGCTGAGAAAAGCAGCGGCCAGACGACGGCTGGGCGAAAAGTCGCGCCCGGCCGAATTTATTTGCGGCCGCGAAGGTCAGGGGTCGCAGCCTCCACCGTGTCTCCGGCGACGTCGCCGAGATGCTTGACCTGATCGTCGAAGACGCGGCGCGAACTGGGGTCGACCACGGCCAGCGGCGCGCTGACGGCGACGCCCGCGACTCCGCCGACGGTCTGGCCGACGCCCATGGCGAAGCTGCCGACGCGCTCGCCGATGGTCGTGTCAGGCCCGAGAGTCTGGCCGGCGATCAGGCGCTTGCCGAGAAGCTGCACGACTTCCGGGTTTTCGGCGAATTTCGAATGGTTGAGCGAGCCGGGCCGCGACAGGTCGGTCAGGTCGATGACGTTGACGCCGGCGGCTTCGAGCTGGCTGCGGTAGGGCTCGACCGTCGGGTCGACGAGGCCGAGGCGCTGCACGTCGCCGGCGAGGCGGCGCGAGGCCTGCAACGCCCGGTCCTCGCGCGAGGTGAAGATGGTCAGGAGCGGCCGCGGCTTGCCGATTTCGAGCCATTGCGCGGCGAAGACGTCGACGTCGAGGTCGGGCGCGGCCAGAATCGTCGCGCGGATTTTCGGCGGGACGCGCCCGTGCCGGATCGACATCTGGCGCAGCGCCTCCATCACGAGCCATGAGCCCATGGAGTGGGCCATGATGGTGACTTCGGCGACGTCCCGGTCCTGCGTGAGGCGCTGCAGCGTCGCCTCCAGCGCGTCGCGCGACGCGTTGGCGCTCTCGCGGTCATAAATATACTGGAAGATGTTGCCGCGCGACGGCCAGGTGAACAGCACCGGCGCGGCGTCCGCCCCCGAATCATGCACGATCTGCGCGAGCGAGAACACCGCGTCCTCGAAGCGCACGTTGAAGCCGTGCACGAACACGAGGACGCGGCGGTTGCGCGGCAGGTGGCGCTTGAGCCAGCCGCGCATCGGGTCCTGGCCGTCGAGCTCGGCCACGCGGGTCACCGCGAAATCTGTCGCGGGATTGGGCGGCAGGCTGCGCGGATATTGCACCTCGCCCACGCGGCGCGCGGCGTCGGGCGGGATCGAGACGGCGATGTCCGTCATCGAGACAGAGGACCGGCGCTCGCCGGTGTAGAGAATCGCCGGGTCGGACGACGGCTTGCGCGTCGTGGCGACCAGCATGTCGACGACGCTCGCGCCAGGCGCCACGCCGCTGATCGGGACCATGACGCCCTCGGGTCGGCCGCAGGCGGCGAGGGCGAGGCACAGCAGCGCCGCAGTCAGAACTCTCATTCCCCATCCCGGCTTTACGGAAAATCAGGTTCCGGTATAGCTGCGAGCCCTTAAGGATTGGATGGCCTTGGCGGATTCACGGCCTTGATTCGAGAAGAAAGCCGACGGTTGCGGCAAAACCGCCACGTCCACGCCCTGCGGAGGGCGCGCCTGTGACGCGCTGGCTCTTGATACAGGCCAGGCGCGCGGCGCTGGCGCTGGCGGTCGCGCTGGCTCTTTTCCTGGTCGTGCGCGCGATTCAGGCGCACCGAAGCGCGCCGCTCGCGCTGTGGCACATGTTCGCGCCGCATGAAATGAGCGCGAAGGAGCTCGAGCGCGCCGACTGGCGGGCCTATCTCGCCGCCGAGGACAGGCTTTTCGACGAAGTGCGTCGCAACGTCACCGAGAAGCTCGCGCCCGAGGACCAGGTTCCGGCCAACCGCTATTTCGCCGGCGCGCCGATCTATCCCGGGCGTTTCGCCCATGACTGGAACCGCTCCTACGAGCTTGCGCCCGACGGTCCGCCCAGGGGCGTCGTCGTGCTGCTGCACGGGCTGACCGATTCGCCCTACAGCCTGCGCCATGTCGGGCGCGCCTATCGCGAGCGCGGCTTTTTCGTCGTCGCGCCGCGCCTTCCGGCGCATGGAACGACGCCCGGCGCCCTCGCCAGCGTGCGCTGGGAGGACTGGATGGCGGCGACGCGGCTCGCCGTGCGCGAGGCGCGCGCGAAAGCGCCCGCGCCGGCGCCGCTCGAAATCGTCGGTTTTTCAAACGGCGGCGCGCTGGCGCTGAAATATGCGCTCGACGCGATCGAGGATGAAACGCTGGCGCGGCCCGACCGTCTGGTCCTGATCTCGCCGATGGTCGGGATCACGCGCTTCGCCCGTTTCGCCGGACTCGCCGGCCTGCCCGCCCTGCTGCCGGCCTTCGCCGGGGCCGCCTGGCTCGGCGTCGTGCCGGAGTTCAATCCGTTCAAATATAATTCATTCCCGGTCAACGGCGCGCGCCAGTCCTATGAGGTGACGCAGGCGCTGCAGACCCGGCTCGAGACGCTCGCCAGAGCGGGAAAACTCAAGGCGCTGCCGCCGATCCTGACCTTCCAGTCGGTCGTCGACTTCACCGTGTCGACGCGCGCGATCATCGTCTCGCTCTATGCGCTGCTGCCGCCGGACGGCGGGCACGAGCTGACCCTGTTCGACGTCAACCGCAACGCCGCCTTCGGCCAGATGCTGCGGCTCGCCGCGGACACGGCGCTGAACCGGCTGCTGCCGCCGCCGCCGCGCAATTTCGCCGTTTCGGTCCTGACCAACGCCAGCCCGGGCGTCGACCAGATCGTCGAGCGCCGCACGCCCGCGGGATCGCTCGCCGAGGACGAGCGTCCGCTGGCGCTCGCCTTTCCGCCCGGCGTGTTCTCGCTGTCGCACGTCGCCCTGCCCTTTCCGCTGAGCGACTCCCTTTACGGGCTCGATCCCGACGCCAGCGAGAACTTCGGCGCCCATCTCGGCGCGATCACGCCGCGCGGCGAGCGCGGCGCGCTGATCGTCAGCCTCGATTCGCTGCTGCGCATGTCCTCGAACCCGTTCTTTCCCTATATGCTCGCGCGCATCGTCGACGGCGCGGGGCAGACCGAAAAAACGCCCTGAAGCGGCTTCAGGGCGTTTTCGGAGTCTGAAGTTTTTGCGGCCCGAAAGGACTATGTCGGGCCGAAGAGGCTTACGCGCCCGCGGGCGGAACCGGGGCCGGCGCCTCGGCCGCCGCATGGCTCGTGAGCGCGTTGCGCAGGGCCTGCTCCTTGGTTTCGTCGAGCGAGGTCTTGAGCACCACGCCGCCGTAATCCTTGATGGCCGCGAGCACCTTGTCGGAGGTCATGCTCTCGATCAGCACGAACAGCGCGGCGCTGCCGGGCTGGATGCTCTCGGACAGGTCCTTCATGAACTGGTCGTTGACGCCGACGTCGGTCAGCGCGCCGCCGATCGCGCCGCTCGCCGCGCCGATGGCCGCGCCGAGCAGCGGATTGAGGAACAGCACGCCGACGAGCAGCCCCCAGAAGCTGCCGGAGATGGCGCCGGCGGCGGTCGTGTTGACGACCTGGTGCAGCTTGATCTGCCCGTCCGGCGATTTGGTCGCGATGACCGCGTCGCCGAGCTTGATCAGATATTCCTTCTGCAGTCCGAAGAGAAGGGTTCTGACCTCCTCGGCTTTTTGTTCCGTCGGGTAGACAATGACGACGAGATCGGACATGGACAAGTTCCCGGTTGTTCTTGCGCCGGTGAGGCGGCGCACAATGCGACGCGGCGCCGCCCTTTTCAAGCCGCCCGCCCGTCCGCCGCACGACGCGCGGCGCAGTCTCATGCCGCAAGTCGCAAGACGCGCAGGATCCCTCACCGCCGCGGCGGCGCCGTCGTCAAGGCGTCGTCTCCGCCGTGTCATTCGAACGAGGCCGGCCGCGAGGACGCGCCGTCACGCAGGAGTTCGACGCAAGCCATGGACAGCGCCGTCACGCGCATCGCCTCCGGGATGATCATCGCCTTTCTGACGCTCGGCGCCGCCTATGTCGCGGCGGGCGTCATCGAGCCGATCGCCTTCGCCCTGTTCGCCATCGCCATCGTCTGGCCGCTGCAGAAAGCGCTGGAGACGAAGCTGCCGGCGGGGCTCGCGCTGATCGTCACCGTGGCCGTGACGCTCGTCGTCGTCGTCAAGCTGACCTCGATGGTGGCGTGGGGCGGCAGCCAGGTCGGCCAGTGGCTGACGCAGAATTTCGACCGCTTCCAGACGCTCTATCTCTCCTGGGCGCGCTGGCTCGAGTCAAAAGACCTCTACATCGCCGGCACCATCGCCGACCGCTTCAACGTGGTCTGGATGCTGCGCGTGTTCCAGACGGTCGCCGTCAGGCTCAACGGCGTCATCGGCTTCTCCCTGCTGATCTTCATCTTTCTGGCGATGGGCCTGCTCGAGGCCGAGGTCTTCGCCCGCAACCTGCGCCGCGTCGGGGGCGAGACCGGAGAACGGCTCATCGCGGCGGCGGTCGACACCGCGCGCAAGTTCCGGCGCTACATGCTGGTGCGCACCGCCGCGAGCGTCCTGACCGGGCTCATCGTATGGGCGTTCTGCGCCTTGATGAAGCTCGACCTCGCCGACGCCTGGGGGGTGATCGCCTTCGCGCTCAATTACATCCCCTTTATCGGCCCGCTGATCGCCACCGTGCTGCCGGCGCTGTTCGGCTTCGCCCAGACGGGCTCCCCCGAAGTCGCGCTGGTCGTGCTTCTGGCCCTGACCTTCGTGCAGTTCATGATCGGCAGCTATTTCGAGCCGCTGTTCACCGCCAAGACCCTGTCGATCTCTCCCTTCGTCGTGATTTTCGCGGTGTTTTTGTGGGGGTTCCTGTGGGGCCTGCCCGGAACCTTCATCGGGGTGCCGATCCTGATCGCCGCCCTGACCGTCTGCGAGCGCTTTCCCGCGAGCCGATGGGTGGCGACGCTGCTGTCGGGCAAGGAGCCCGACGCGCCCGACGCGACGCAAAAGGCCGCGCAGGGCTGAGCCGTCGCGCCGCCGCAATGTGATTTCGCACGCGCGAAAAGACCGGATAATGACGCTGCGCCACAGCAAACGGAGCGGGACCCGATGGAAAATGCGACAGGCCTGATCGACCGCGCGCCGATCCTGGTCGACCTCGCCCTGCAGGGCGGCGGCGCCCATGGCGCCTTCACCTGGGGCGTGCTCGACCGCCTGCTCGAAGAGCCGTGGCTTGAAATCGACGGCGTTTCCGGCACCTCGGCCGGCGCGATGAACGCCGCCGTGATGGCCGACGGCTACACGAAGGGCGGCGCGAAGGGCGCGCGCGCGGCGCTTGAGGCCTTCTGGCGCGCCGTGTCCGACGCCGGACGCTTCAGCCCGCTGCGGCGCGGGCCGCTCGACCGGCTGCTCGGGCGCTGGACGCTCGACTCCTCGCCCATGTTCATCGCCATGGACATGATGTCGCGGCTGTTCTCGCCCTATGACGTCAATCCGCGCGGCGTCAATCCGCTGCGCGACATCCTCGAGGCGCAGATCGACTTCAGGCGGCTGCAGGACTCCTCGATGCGGCTGTTCATCACCGCGACCAATGTCCATACCGGGCGCGGCCACATCTTCCGCAACGCCGAGATCACCGCCGACGTTCTGCTCGCCTCGGCCTGCCTGCCGACCATGTTCCAGGCGATCGAGATCGACGGCGAGCCCTATTGGGACGGCGGCTACTCCGGCAATCCGACGATCACGCCGCTGGTGCGCGAGTGCCGCTCCGAGGACACGATTCTCGTCCAGATCAATCCGGTCGAGCGCAAGACGACGCCGCGCTCGGCCGCCGAGATCCTGAACCGGCTGAACGAGATCGCCTTCAACGCGGTTCTGCTCAAGGAGCTGCGGATGGGCGCGCTGCTGCGGCGCATGGCCGACGCCAAGGACGAGGAAGGGCGCCTCTGGGCGGCGATGCGCATCCACCGCGTCGCCAGCGACGTGATGAACGAGCTCGGCGCGTCCTCGAAGCTCAACGCGGAATGGGCGTTCTTCGAGATGCTCTACAAGGAAGGCCGCAAGAGCGCCGAAGCCTTTCTGCAAGCGCATGCGCATGATCTCGGCGTGCGCTCGACCCTCGAAATGGACCCGCTGCTGGAGGCGAAGATCTGATGGGACTGTTTGGCATACTTGCGGCCCTCGGCCTCCTCATCTTTCTCGCCTATCGCGGCTGGAGCATCCTGATCATCGCGCCCGTCGCGGCGATGGTCGCCGCCGCCTTCTCGGCGCAGCCGCTGCTCGCGCATCTGACCCAGACCTTCATGGGCAGCGCGGCGCAGTTCGTGATGCAGTTCTTCCCGATCTTTCTGCTCGGCGCCCTGTTCGGCAAGCTGATGGAGGATTCGGGCTCGGTCGCCTCGATCGCCGACTACATGACGAAGACGCTCGGGCCGCAGCGGGCGATCCTCGCGGTGGTGCTCGCCGGCGCGCTCGTGACCTATGGCGGCGTCAGCCTGTTCGTCGCCTTCTTCGTGCTCGCGCCGATGGCCCATGCCCTGTTCAAGGCGGCGGGCATTCCGAAGCGGCTGATGCCGGCGGCGATCGCGCTCGGCACCTCGACCTTCACCATGTCGGCCCTGCCCGGCACGCCGGCGATCCAGAACGCCATCCCCATGCCCTTCTTCGGCACGACGCCCTTCGCCGCGCCGGGCCTCGGGATCATCGCCTCGGCGATCATGTTCGGCTTCGGCATGTGGTGGCTGACGCGGCGCGCGAAAAGCGCCCAGCTCGCCGGCGAGGGCTATGGCGCGCCGTCGATCGCGGAGGAGGCGCCGCCGGTCGCCGCCGCCGAGGACAAGCTCGTGCGCGAGCGGGCGACGACCTCGGGCTCGTTCGACCCGGCCGAAATCAGGAAGAGCGAGGAACGGCCCGGCCTGCCGCCGATCGCGATCGCCGTCCTGCCGCTCGCCGTGGTCATCATCGTCAATCTGCTCATGTCCTTCGTCGTCCTGCCGCGCATGGACGCCTCCTACCTCGCGCAGCCGGAATGGGGCTCGACCTCGCTCGCCGCGGTCGGCGGCGTATGGGCGGTGATCACGGCGCTGGTCGCGGCCATCGTCGTGCTGGTCGCCCTGAATTTCCCCGGCGTGCCGTCGCTGCGCGAGACCTTCGGCGCGGGCTGCAACGCCTCCGCCCTGCCCGTGCTCAGCGTCGCGAGCCTCGTCGGCTTCGGCTCGGTGGTCGCCGCCCTGCCCGCCTTCGCCGCGGTGCGCGACTGGGTGCTGTCGATCGAGGGCGGCCCGCTCGTCTCGCTCGCGGTCGCGACCAACATTCTCGCCTCGCTGACGGGCTCGGCCTCGGGCGGCCTGACCATCGCCCTCGACGCGCTCGGCGACACCTATATGAAGCTCGCCGCCGAGACCGGGCTCAATCCCGAGTTGATGCATCGCGTCGCGGTGATCGGCGCCGGCACGCTCGACAGCCTGCCGCACAACGGCGCGGTGGTGACGCTGCTCGCCGTCTGCGGCTGCGTCCACAAGGAGAGCTATCTTGACATCGTCATGGCGGCGATCGTCGGCGCGCTCCTCGCCCTCGTCGCGGTCGTCGGGCTCGGCAGCGCCTTCGGCTCCTTCTGACGCAGGCGAGACATTTTCGCGCGGAAAACTGAATTCGTCGCCGTCATCGCCTGGTTCTGGGGCAGGCGCGGAGCGATCCGCGCAAGACAAGAGCGCCGGAGGGGGTTCGCCTCCGGCGCTCTTTAATTCTTTGTCCGGTCCTTTTTTGCCGATTGAAAAGCGCGGGCGGCCTCAATAGCCGTCAGCCCGAGGCGGCCTCCGGCTCCTTCGGGCTCTCCCTGCCGCGGTAGAGCGTCAGATAGAACACCGGCAGCACCAGCAGCGTCAGAAGGGTGGCGACGAACAGGCCGCCCATGATGGCGAAGGCCATCGGCCCCCAGAACACGGTCGGCGCGATCGGGATCATGCCGAGCACGGTCGAAATCGCCGTCAGCATGATCGGCCTGAAGCGCGACATCGACGCCTCGACGACCGCCGTCCAGACGTCGGCGCCGGCGGACCGCTTGGTCTCGATCTCGTCGATCAGGATCACCGCGTTGCGCGCGATCATGCCGACGAGGGCGAGAATGCCGAGAATGGCGACGAAGCCCAGCGGCCGGCCGGCGAGCAGCAGCGCGAACACGACGCCGATGAGCCCGAACGGCACGATGGCGACGACGAGGAACACCCGCCCAAAACTCTGGAGCTGCGCCATCAGGAAGAACAGCATCAGCACGAGCGCCAGCGGCACCATGGCGAAGACCGAGGCCTGCGAGGCGGCGCTTTCCTCGACCGAGCCGCCGACGTCGATGCGGTAGCGGTCCGGCAGCTCCTTGCGCAGGGCCTCGACGGCGGGAGCGAGCGCCTGCGCCGCCGTCTCGGGCATGAAGCCCGCGGCCGTCTCGGCGCGCACGGTGAGGGTCGGCGCCCGGTCGCGCCGCCACAGGATCGGCTGCTCCTGCTCGAAGTCGAACGTCGCGAGCTGGCTCAGCGGCACGGTGCGCCCGTCGGCGACAGGAAGCTGGAGGCCGCGCAGGGTCGAGAGCGAGACGCGCTGCTCGTCCTGCGCGCGGGCCACCACATTGACGAGATAGATGTCGTCGCGCACCTGCGTGATCGGCAGACCCGTCATCACCGCGTTGAGCGCGGTCGCGAGCGCCTGCGTGCTGAGGCCGAGCAGGCGGGCCTGGTCCTGGTCGATCTTGATGCGGACCTGGCGCGCCGGCTCCATCCAGTCGAAGTTCACGTCGCGCACGGACGGATTCGCGCCTATGGCGGCGGCGAGCCGCAGGGAGATGTCGCGCACCTTGTCGACGTCGGGGCCAGAGACCCGATATTGCACGGGCCAGCCGACCGGCGGCCCGAGCTCGAGCGGCGAGATGCGCGCGACGACCGAGGGGACGTCGTTCTTGAGATAGGCCTCGATCTTCTTGTGCAGCCGCTCGCGCGCGGGAACGTCCTTCGCCACCACCACCGCCTGCGAGAAGAAGTCGTTCGCGAGCTGCACGTCGAGCGGCAGGTAGAAGCGGATCGCGCCGCGCCCGACATAGGTGCTCCAGCGCGCGACGTCGGGATCGCCCGTGAGCAGCCTGTCGAGGCCGGAGGCGACGTTTTCGCTGGCGAAGATCGAGGCGTTCTGCGGCAGCGCCATGTCGACGACGAGCTCGGGCCGGTCGGACGACGGGAAGAACTGCCGCGGCACGTAAGGCGAGGCGAACGCCGCGAGCGCGAGGCAGGCGAACGCGCCGGCGATCGAGACCCAGCGCCAGCGCATCATGGCGACGAGGCAGGCGCGGAAGGCGCGCAGCACGACGTTCGGCGGCTTCGCCTCGGCCGTCGTCTCGGGCTTCTTCAGGAGCCAGACGCCGAGCAGCGGCGCGAACAGCACCGCCACGAACCAGGAGGCGATCAGCGCGATCGCCACCACGGCGAAGATCGAGAAGGTGTATTCGCCCGCCGCGCTGCGCGCGAAGCCGATCGGCACGAAGCTCGCGATGGTGACGAAGGTGCCGGTCAGCATCGGCACGGCGAGCGTCCTGTAGGCGAAGCTCGCCGCGGCCTCCTTCGTGTCGCCATGGGCGATGCGCGTGGTCATGGCGTCGATCGAGGTCATCGCGCTGTCGACGAGCAGGCTCAGCGAGATGATGAGCGCGCCGAGCGAGATGCGCTGCAGATCGATGTCGAGGATCTGCATGACCGGAAAGACGATGGCGATGGTGAGCGGAATGGTCAGGGCGACCACCGCGCCGGGGCGCAGGCCGAGGCTGATGACGCTGACCGCCATGATGATGGCGATCGCCTGCCACAGCGACTCCATGAACTCGCCGATGGCGTGGTCGACGACCTGCGGCTGGTCCGAGACGAGCTCGACGCCGACGCCGATCGGCAGGTCGTCCTTGGCCTTCTCGACCGCGGCCGCGATGTTGCGCCCGAGCGCCAGCACGTCGCCGCCGTCGCGCATCGAGATCGCGAGGCCGATCGCCTCCTTGCCGTCGACGCGGAAGATGGGGCGCGGCGGATCGGAGTAGCCGCGCCTGACCTCGGCGACGTCGCGCAGGCGGATGAGGCGCCCGTTCGACAGGAAATTGACGTCGAGGATGTCCTGCTCCGAGCCGAACGCGCCTGAGGCGCGCAGCAAAATCGTCTCGTCGCCGGTCTGGATCTCGCCGGCCGGCGTCACCGCGTTCTGGGCCCTGAGCGCGGCGAGGAGCGCCGCGCGGTCGATGCCGAGGCCGGCGAGCTTCTGGGTCGAGAATTCGACGAAGATCTGCTCGTTCTGCTCCCCGAGCAGCTCGATCTTCGAGACGTCGGGCACGGCCAGGAGGCGCGAGCGCACCTCCTCGACGTAGTCGCGCAGTTCACGGTGCGTGAAGCCGTCGGCGGTGAAGCCGTAGATCACGCCGAAGGTGTCGCCGAAATCGTCGTTGAAGAACGGCCCGGCGACGCCCTGCGGCAGGGTGTGGCGGATGTCGCCCACGCTCTCGCGCACGCGCCGCCAGATGTTGGGCACGTCCTTGGCCGGCGTGTCGCCGCGCAGGTTGACGAAGATCGTCGCGAGCCCGGGCTTCGTGTAGCTGCGCAGATAGTCGAGGCCCTGCGTCTCCTGGAGCTTGCGCTCGATGCGCTCGGTGACCTGCTTGATGGTCTCGTCGAGCGTCGCGCCGGGCCAGGCCGCCTGCACCACCATGGCGCGGAAGGTGAAGGGCGGGTCCTCGTTGCGGCCGAGCTTGTGGAAGGCGAGCAGCCCCGCGACGACGAAGGCCAGCATCAGGAAGATGATGAAGGAGCGGCTCTTCAGCGCCCAGTCGGAGAGATTCGGGCCCATCTCAGGACCGGGATCCCGAGAGACGGACCTTCTGGCCCGGATGCAGCGCCTGCACGCCGGCCGTGACCACGACGTCGCCGTCGGCGACGCCTTCGCTCGCCAGCACCGCGGCCGGGTCGAAACGCGCGACGACGATATGGCGCAGCGAGACGGTCGAAGTCTGCGGATCGACGATCCACACCGCCGGCTGGCCGTCGACGCTGGTCAGCGCGCTCGCCGGCAGCAGGACGCCATGGCCCCCGTCGAGCTGGAGCCGCCCGACCACCGTCGCGCCGAGGCGCATCGCCTCGGGGCTGTCGACGAGGCCGACGCGGACGCGGAAGGTGCGGGTCACGGGGTCGGCCTGCGGGTCGACGACGCGCACCCGGCCCTCGGCCGTCACCGACGGGTCGTCGGTGAGGCTCACATTCACCACGGAATTCGCCGGCGCGTTGCGCAGCATGGCCGCGGGAATGTCGAACACCGCGTCGCGCCCGTCGTCGCGGGCGATCTGGAACACGACCTGGCCCGGCTGCACCACCTCGCCCGCCTCGGCGAGGCGCCGCGTGACGGCGCCCGTGACCGACGCCCGCAGCTCCGTATAGCTCAAACGGTCCTNNGCGGGTGGTGAAGCCGCGCTGCAGCAGCTGGCTCTGCCGGTCGTAGGCGTTGCGGGCCTGAACGAAGCGGGCTTCCGCCGCCGAGAGCGCCGCCCGCGCCGAGCGCAGCGCGTTCTGCTCGTCCTGCGGGTCGAGCCGCGCGAGGAGCTTGTCGGGCGTGACCCTGTCGCCGACGCCGACGAATCGCTCGAGGATGCGCCCGCCGATGCGGAACCCGACCCCGACCTCCTTCTCGGCCATGATCTGCCCGGTCAGCGTCACGGTCTCGCCGTCGGCCTGCTCCTGCGCCGTCACGGTGCGCACCAGACGCGGAGCGCGCTCCTGCGGGGGCTCGGCCTCGCGGCAGCCGGCCATGAGGAGAGCGAGCGAGAATGCCGCGAAAGGCGCCAGCGCGGCGCGCGACGTCTCCCATCGGTTCGGCCTCGGGGCCCCAGCGTGGGTCAAGGTTGCGTCTCCGACATGTCGTCCGCCGCGGCGCCCCGGTCCCGCGCGCCGCCTTGGCCTGTGCTTAGAGAGTTGCGCCGCGTCGCGCAACCGGCCGCCGCAAGGGCGCGGCCGATCGGCCGCAAGTTGCGCCGCGCCGGAATTTCGGCTTCGATGCCGCGCCCGGGGCGGCCGGTCCCCGTCCGGAGAGCGCGCCGGGAGACGCGCCGGGCGCGCCAAAAAAACCCGCAAGAAAAACCCGCAAGAAAAACCCGTCGAGAGAAACAAGAGCGCTCATGAAGTTGATCGAAGTCTCCGGCCTCCTGACCTTCACCCTCGCGATCTTGGTGTTTTTTCTGGGCGCCGGCGTGAACGACCTCGTTCCGGCGCTGCGACGCTGGAACATTCCCAAGGCCGTGACGGGCGGCCTCATCGCCGCGCTCGCGACCTTCGCCGCCTATTCGCTGTTTGGCGTCGAAATCGTCTTCACGCTCGGCGCGCGCGACCTGCTCCTCCTTTATTTCTTCACCGGCATCGGCCTCAACGCCAGGCTCTCCGACCTCGTGGCGGGCGGGCGGCCGCTGCTGATCCTGCTTGGCGTGACGCTGGTCTATCTCGTGCTTCAAAATCTGATCGCGGCGGGCGCCGTGGCGGCGCTCGGCCTGCCGAAAGGGGTCACGGCCCTCGTCGGCTCGGCCTCGCTCATCGGCGGCCATGGCACGACCATCGCCTGGGCGCCGATCATCAACGCGCGCTTCGGCCTCGACAATGCGATGGAGATCGGCGTCGCCGCCGCGACGCTCGGCCTCGTCATCGCGAGCCTCATCGGCGGCCCGGTCGCCGGCGTGCTGATCAAGCGTTACGGGCTCGCCGGATCGACGGAGGCCGCGCCGGTCGTCGGCCTGCCCGACGAGGACAAGAGCGAGGACATCAGCCACGTCAGCTTCCTGCGCGCGCTGCTCGTGCTCAACGTCGTGATCCTGATCGGCTCGCTCGGGCATGAGGCTCTGGCCGAGGCCGGCGTGCGCATGCCGCGATTCGTCGTCTGCCTGCTGGTCGCGATCCTGTTCACCAACATCGTTCCGGCGCTGCTCCCGCGGCTCGAATGGCCGTCCCGCGGCCGTTCGCTCGCGCTCATCTCCGACATTTCGCTGAACGTGTTCCTGGTGATGTCGCTGATGAGCATGCAGCTCTGGACGCTCGGCGGCCTCGGCCCGGCGCTCGCGGCGGCGCTCGCCGTGCAGACGCTCGTGGCGGTTCTCTACATGCTGTTCGTCGTGTTCCCGGCGATGGGCCGCACCTACGAGGCGGCGGTGATCGCCGCCGGCTTCGGCGGGATCAGCCTCGGCGCGACGCCGACCGCGATCGCCAACATGACCGCGGTCGCCGCGGTCCATGGCGCGGCGCCGATCGCCTTCATCATCCTGCCGCTGGTCTCGGCCTTCTTCATCGACATCGCCAACGCCGGCGCCATCGGCTTTCTCGTGCGCTGACGCCGCGCCGGGATGCGAAAGCGGCGCTATTGCGGCGGCTCTCCGGATCAATTATCGACGAAGACGCAAGCGAAGCGTCATGGCCGCCCGAAAAACGGCGGCCCTGCGAAGGAGGGGCGACATGGGATTCAAGGTGGGTGCGGCGCTCGCCGCGGCGGCAGTTTCAGGCGTGGTCTTTTCGTCGCCCGCGCGCGCCCTCAGCGAATCCCAGGAGGCCGCCGCCTGCCAGGGCGATGCGATCAAGCTGTGCTCGCCCTACATCCCCGACCGCGCCAAGATCCGCAACTGCCTCGTCAGCTACAGGGATTATCTGTCGCCCGCGTGCCGCGCCATCGTCGCGCCCGGCAAGAAGAAGCGGAGCTGACGGCCATGGGCCTCTCGCGTTCACGGCGCCGGACGATCGTCCGGCGCGGCGCGTCCTTCGGCATGGCCGCCGCGGCCGCGCTCCTCGCCGCCGCGACGCTGGCGCCTTCGCCGGCGCTGGCCCGCCATGCCTGTCACGACGACGCGTTCAAATTCTGCCGCAACGTCATTCCCGACCGCCGGCTGATCCAGCACTGTCTGGAGCGCAACATGTCGCATCTGACGCGCGCCTGCCAGGCCGAGTTCCGCCGCTAGAGCGCGTTCGGACTTCATCAAGTCGCGAACGCGCGCTAACATTTTGTTCTTCCGCATTTTCTTAACGTAAAAGTCTGCAACTTTTACTGAAAATGCTCTTAGGGCGCGTTCGGACTTCATCGAGTCGCGAACGCGCGCTAACATTTTGTTCTTCCGCATTTTCTTAACGTAAAAGTCTGCAACTTTTACTGAAAATGCTCCAAAGCCCCGCGCCGCGTCAGGCGGCGCGCGCCGAATGGCCGACGGCGTCGCAGATCTCGTCGACGATCTGCTCGATCTTGTCGCGGTCGCCGCCCTCCCCCATGACGCGGATCACGGGCTCGGTGCCCGACGCGCGGATCACCAGCCGGCCGGAGCCCGCGAGCTCGGCCCGCGCGAGTTCGATCGCCCGGGCGACGTTCGGCTCGTCGAGCGGATTGCCGCCGGCGACGCGCACGCTCTTCAAAACCTGCGGATAGGGTTCGAAACGGCGGCAGACCTGGCTCACCGGCCGGCCCTGGTCCTTGACCACGGCGAGGACCTGCAGCGCGGCGACGAGCCCGTCTCCGGTCGTGGCGAAATCCGACAGGATGATATGGCCCGACTGCTCGCCGCCGAGATTGTAGCCATGCGCGCGCATGTGTTCGAGCACGTAGCGGTCGCCGACCGCCGTGCGCGCGAGCGTCAGGCCGACGCTTTCGAGATAGCGCTCGAGGCCGAGGTTGGACATCACGGTGGCGACCACGCCGGGCCGTGCGAGGCGCCCTTCGCGCTTCCAGCTTTCGGCGATCACGGCCATCAGCTGGTCGCCGTCGACGACCCGGCCGGTCTCGTCGACGAGCAGCACGCGGTCGGCGTCGCCGTCGAGCGCGACGCCGACGTCGGCGCGCACCTCGCGCACCTTCTTGATCAGGGCTTCGGGCGAAGTCGAGCCGACGCCGCGGTTGATGTTGAAGCCGTCGGGCTCGACGCCGATGCGGATCACCTCGGCGCCAAGCTCCCACAGCGCTTCGGGCGCGACCTTGTAGGCCGCGCCGTTGGCGCAGTCGACGACGATGCGCAACCCTTCGAGCGAGACGGCGCGGCCGAGCGTGCGCTTCGCCGCCTCGACATAGCGGGCGCGCTCGCCCTCGACGCGCATGGCGCGGCCAAGGTCGGTCGGCTTCGACAGCTTCACGGCGAAATCGGCGTGAAGCATGGCCTCGATCCTGAGCTCGACCTCGTCGGAAAGCTTGAAGCCGTCCGGGCCGAACAGCTTGATGCCGTTGTCTTCAAAGGAATTATGCGAGGCCGAGATCATCACGCCGACGTCGGCGCGCATGGAATGGGTCAGCATGGCGACGGCCGGCGTCGGCATCGGCCCGAGCAGCAGCGTGTCGACGCCGACCGAGGAAAACCCGGCGACCATGGCGTATTCGATCATGTAGCCCGAGAGCCGCGTGTCCTTGCCGATCACGGCGCGATGGCGGTGGTCGCCGCGCTGGAACAGGACGCCGGTCGCCTGCGCGACCTTCATCGCGAGCTCCGGCGTGATCGCCTTGTTGGCCTGCCCCCTGATCCCGTCCGTGCCGAAATATTTGCGAACCATGCCCGGCCCATCCTCGAGAGCGCCGCCCGCCCGCGCCGCGGCTTCACGTCTGCGGCGGCGTTTTGCGCGCGGCCTCCGGCGCAAATTCTTACACAAGCGCCGCCGCGCGGACAAACTGCGCGTGACCGGCGCTCAAGCGTCTTGCCGGCGCCGCGATCTGACGATACCTCCACGCAAAGCTTTAATTTGATCTAAGCGACGGCGATTTTATGGGAATGTCCGATCTCAGGCTTTCGCGGCGCCGCCCCCTGCGCGCGCCCTTCATGGCGTCCTCCGCGGCGTCCCTTGCGGGTCTCGTCGCGAGGCCCCTTGCGGCGGCCGCGGGCGCGGCCGCCGTGCTCGCCCTGCTCGCGACGCCGCTGGCGAGGCCCGCCGCGGCGCAGGGCTATTATCCGCCGGGCAGCGTGCGCGACGACGGCGGCTACGGCCAGCCCGCGGCCGGCCCGCAGGCCGACGCCGAGCAGGCCGTGCGCATCGACCGGCTCGAATCCCAGGTGCGCCAGCTCAACGGCCAGATCGAGCAGCTCCAGCACCAGAACCGCCAGCTCGTCGACCAGCTGCGCAAGTTCCAGGAGGACGTCGACTTCCGCTTTCAGGACCAGGGCCGCGGCGCCCCGGCGGCGCCGGCGCAGAAGCCGCAGAAGCGCTCCGACGCGATCGAGGATCTGCTGACCGACGACCCCGCCGAGGCCGCCGCGAACGCCGCCCCGCCCGGCCCCGCGACCGGACGCGCGGCGGCGCGCCGCGCCCTCTCGGAAGCGCGGACTCGGCGTCTTCGCAGCGCACCCGCGCCGCCGAGGCCGCCGCGCCCGACGGCCCGCTCGACCTCGCCGGCGCGCGCTGGCGGCGCGAAGCCCCGCCCGAGCCGGCGAGCGAAACGGCGCTTGCCGCGCCAGCCCCCGCCGCGCCGTCCAATCCGGTCAAGGAGGAGTTCGACCTCGCTTATGGCTATTTCCGGCAGAAGCAGTTCGAGGCCGCCGAAAAGGGCTTCGCCAGCTTCATCCAGAAGAATCCCAAGAGCCGCTACGCCGCCGACGCCGCTTATTATCTTGGCGAAAGCTATTACCAGCGCAGCCGCCCGCGCGAGGCGGCGGAGCAATATCTGAAGATCACGACGCAATATCCGAACTCGTCGCGCGCGCCGGAGGCGATGCTGCGCCTCGGCCAGTCGCTGAACGCGCTCGGCGCCAGGGAGCAGGCCTGCGCCGCCTTCGCCGAACTCTCGCGCAAATATCCGAACGCTTCGGCCGGCGTGAAGGCCGGCGCCGAGCGGGAGATCAAGCGCGTCCAATGCTGACGCGGCCGTCAGGCAAGCGCGACGCGTCCGCCCTCGGGCCCGACCTTCGCGACCCTGAAGCCGTCGCGACGCTGTTCGCCGCGCTCCGCGACGCCGACAAGATCCTGCTCGCGGTCTCGGGCGGCCCCGATTCGACCGCGCTCATGCTGCTCGCGCACGCATGGCGCGCCGGTCTCGTCGCGCAGGGCGCGCAGGCGCCGCAGCTCGCCGTCGCCACGGTCGATCACGGCCTGCGGCCGGAGTCGCGGGCCGAGGCCGAAGCGGCGGCGCGCGCCGCGGCCGAGGCCGGCTTCGCCCATGAAATCCTCGTCTGGGAGGGCGAAAAGCCGAAAGCCCGCCTGCAGGAGCGCGCGCGCGAGGCGCGCTATCTTCTGCTCGCCGCCCATGCGCGGCGCGTCGGCGCGGGCGTCGTCGCCACCGCCCATCACGCCGAAGACCAGGCCGAGACCATCCTGTTCCGGCTGCTGCGCGGCAGCGGCCTCGCCGGCCTTCGCGGCATGACGCAGGCGAGCGGACTCCACGGCCTCGTCCACGCCCGTCCGCTGCTCGGCTGCGCCAAGGCCGACCTTGTCGCCCTGTGCGAGGCGCAAGGCCGGGCCTTCGTTCGCGACCCGTCCAACGCCGATCCGCGCTTCGCCCGGGCGCGGCTGCGCGCCATGGCCCCCACGCTCGAGGCGATGGGCCTTGGCCGCGACGCCCTGCTGCGTCTTGGCCGGCGCGCGGCCCGCGCCGAGGCGGCGCTCGCGCGTCAGGCGCAGGAGCTCGCGGCGCAGGCCCGCCGCGCCGACGGAACGCTCGACCTCGCCCTGGTCGCGCGCCATCCGGGCGCCCATGAAGAAGCCCTGCTGCGGCTCGTCGGCGACGAAATCCGCCGCGCGACGGGGGGCGAGCGCGTCAGGCTCGACCGGCTGGAGGCGCTGGGGCTGCGCCTGCTCGACGCCCTCGCGCGGCAAGAGCCGCTCGCCGCGACGCTCGCCGGCGCCGCGCTGCGGCTCGACGCGAACGCCGTGCTGGCGGTCTCGCCGGCGCCGCCGCGCCGAGCCGAAGCCTGAGCTTTGCCCCAAGGCGGCGCGCGCCGCGCAGGGCGAAGCTCCCGAAGCTTGCGCCGGCATGGCGCTTTGGGCCCGCGCCGCGCGCCGCGCCCTTGGCAATGCCGCGGCCGACGCCTACATTGACCAGGATCGCCAGGCGAAACTTCAAATTCAGGTCCGTTATTTCCGGGCCTTCCGCAAGCGAAAGACTTCACGGCCGGTCGGGCCGGAGCGCCTGGAGCAGGACGACAGCATGAATCCGAATTTTCGAAATTTCGCGCTCTGGGTCATCATCATTCTGCTGGTCGTGGCGCTCGTCATGCTGTTCCAGAATCCGGGGCAGCGCGCCAATGCGCAGGACATCACCTTCAGCCAGCTCCTGACCGAGGTCGACCAGGGCCGCGTGCGCGAGGTGACCATCGCCGGCAACGAGATCAGCGGCCATTTCACCGACAACCGCGCCTTCTCGACCTATGCGCCGAACGATCCCTCTCTGGTGCAGACGCTCTATAAAAAGAACGTCTCGATCGCCGCGCGCCCGCCGTCCGACGGCAACAACTGGCTCTTGACGCTGCTCGTCAACGGCCTGCCGCTGATCGCCATCTTCGGCGTCTGGATCTTCCTGTCGCGCCAGATGCAGGGGGCCGGCGGGAAAGCCATGGGCTTCGGCAAGTCGAAGGCGAAGCTCCTGACCGAGGCGCATGGGCGCGTCACCTTTGAGGACGTCGCCGGCGTCGACGAGGCCAAGGAAGATCTGCAGGAGATCGTCGAATTTCTCCGCGATCCCCAGAGGTTCCAGAGATTGGGCGGCCGAATTCCGCGCGGCGTGCTGCTGATCGGCCCGCCCGGCACCGGCAAGACGCTTCTGGCGCGCGCCATCGCCGGCGAGGCCAACGTGCCCTTCTTCACCATCTCGGGCTCGGACTTCGTCGAGATGTTCGTCGGCGTCGGCGCAAGCCGCGTGCGCGACATGTTCGAGCAGGCCAAGAAGAACGCGCCCTGCATCATCTTCATCGACGAGATCGACGCGGTCGGCCGCCATCGCGGCGCGGGCCTTGGCGGCGGCAATGACGAGCGCGAGCAGACGCTGAACCAGCTGCTCGTCGAGATGGACGGCTTCGAGGCGAACGAGAGCATCATCCTCATCGCCGCGACCAACCGTCCCGACGTGCTCGATCCGGCGTTGCTGCGGCCGGGCCGCTTCGACCGCCAGATCGTGGTGCCAAACCCCGACGTGATCGGCCGCGAGCGCATCCTGAAGGTTCATGTGCGCAAGGTTCCGCTCGCCCCCGACGTCGAGCTCAAGACGGTCGCGCGCGGCACGCCTGGCTTCTCGGGCGCCGACCTCATGAACCTCGTCAACGAGGCGGCGCTTCTGGCGGCGCGGCGCGGCAAGCGCGTCGTCACCATGGCCGAGTTCGAGGACTCCAAGGACAAGATCATGATGGGCGCGGAGCGCCGCACCATGGTCATGACCGAACAGGAAAAGATGCTGACCGCCTATCACGAGGGCGGCCACGCCATCGTCGCGCTCAACGTGCCGGCGACCGACCCGGTGCACAAGGCGACGATCATCCCGCGCGGCCGTGCGCTCGGCATGGTCATGCAGCTGCCCGAGCGTGACAAGCTCTCGACGAACTATGTGCAGATGACCTCGCGCCTCGCCGTGTGCATGGGCGGCCGCGTGGCCGAGGAGATCATCTTCGGCAAGGACCAGATCACCTCCGGCGCGCAGTCCGACATCGAGCAGGCGACGAAGCTCGCGCGCGCCATGGTCACGCGCTGGGGCTTCTCCGACGAGCTCGGCACCGTCATGTACGGCGAGAACCAGGAGGAGGTGTTCCTCGGCTACTCCATGGGCAAGCAGCAGACCATCTCCGAGGAGACCGCGCGCAAGATCGACTCCGAGGTGCGCCGGCTCGTCGAGCTTGGCCTGTCGGAGGCGACCCGCATCCTGACCGAGAAGCGCGCCGACCTCGAGACGCTGGCGAGAGGCCTGCTCGAATATGAGACGCTCTCGGGCGAGGAGATCTCCGGGCTCCTGCAGGGCAAGAAGCCCGTGCGCGAGGATCCCAATGATTCCGCGCCGTTGCGCGGCTCGCCGGTGCCGACCATCGGCGCAGGCACGCGGCCGAAGCCCGGCCCCGAGCCCGGCGGGCTCGAACCCCAGCCCCAGGCCTGAACGCGGATTTGCGCAAACAACGACGGGACGGCTTCGGCCGTCCCTTTTTTCTGGCCAGTCGGCCAATTTTACGGCCAGCAGGCGAAGCGCCGCGCCATGGCCTGCGCGTTTCGCCCCTGCGACGGCGCCGCGATGGACTGCTCCTTCCTCATGCCCTCCCTCTTCATGAAACGCGTGCGCGCCGGCTCTCGCCGCCGCGTCGCGGGCCGCCGTCTCGCAGGCGTCGCCATCGGCGCGGCCTTGAGCCTCGCCTTCCCGGCCTCCGCGCAGGCGCAGGACGCAGGGGCGCTGAAAAGCTTCAAGGACTGGGTCGTCGGCTGCGACAATCTCCGCGCCTGCGTCGCGCTCGGCCTCGGCCCTGAGGCCGGCGTCGGCGACGCCTATGTCCGCGTGCGCCGCGGCGCGGACGCCGGGGCGCGGCCGGAGCTCACGATCACACTCGCGGCCGACGGCGGCGGCGTGGCGCCGGCGCTCTCCCTGTCCCTCGACGGGGCGCCGGCCGTCCCGCCGAAAGCGACGGCGCGGCGCGACGGCGATTTTCTGTCGGCGACGCTCGGGGCGGCGCAGGCGGCGCCCTTTCTCGCCGCGCTGCGCGAAGGAAAGACGCTCGCCGTGGCGCTGAAGGGGGCGGAAAAGGCAAAAATTTCGCTCACGGGCGCGGCGGCGGCGCTGCTCTACATGGACGCCGCGCAAAACCGCGCTGGAACCGCCTCCGCGCTGGTCGACCGGGGCGACGCGCCGTTTCCGGCGATCACGGCGCCCATCGAGCCCGTCGTCGCGGCGGCGCGCATGCGCCTTGTCCGGCCGCCGCCTTCGCCCCCAAAAGCGCTCGCGTCCTCAGGCGACGATAGTTGCAGGGGCTACGAGCCGATCGCCGTCGCGCTGTCTGCGACCGAGACCCTCTGGGGCCTGTGCGACCTCGCGGCGGCCTATAATTTCGCCTATCGCTTCTGGATCGTCGGACCGGATGGGGCGCGGCCTGCGGCCTTTCCCGGCGCCGACCAGGACGGCCCGGTCCTGACCAATCCCGGCCTCGTTCGGGACGGGCTGGCGCTCGCGATGTTCGAGAAAGGGCGCGGCGCCGGCGATTGCGGGCGGAGCGCGCAATGGGCCTATGACGGCGCGGGCTTCAGGCTGGTCCTGCTGTCGCAGATGGATGAATGCCGCGGCGTGGCGCCCGGCGACTGGCCCGTTCTCTATCGCGCCGCGCTGCGGCCGCTTTGAGCTTCATGCGAGGCGGGCGCGGGCCGCGCCCGCCCGCTCAGGACTGCGAGCCGGCAAGCACGGTGACGGCGCGGCGGTTCTGCGACCAGCACGAAATGTCGTTGCAGACGGCGACCGGCCGTTCCTTGCCGTAGCTGATGGTGTGGATGCCGGAGGCTGGCACGCCACGGGCGACGAGATAGTTCTTGGCGGCTTCGGCGCGGCGGGCGCCGAGCGCGAAGTTATATTCGCGCGTGCCGCGCTCGTCGGCGTGGCCCTCGATGGTGAAGGTCAACTTGCCATATTGGCGCAGCCAGCGCGCCTGCTTGTCGAGCGTGGCCTGGGCGTTGGCGCTGAGTTCGCTCGAGTCGCTCTCGAAGAACACGCGGTCGCCGACGTTCTGGGCGAAGTCCTGGGGGCTGCCTGGAACGGCGGGGCCGCGCCCGCCCGCCCCATAGCCGCCGGCGCCGGCGCCGGCGGCTGCGAGCGCGCTCGGGTCTTCGGCGGGATTCTTGGCGCAGGCGCCAAATGCGAGGGCGGCGCCCAATACGGCGGCGATCTTCCATGCGCGCCGTTCGAGAAAGCTCATCCTCAACTCCTTCAACTGATCGCTGTCGACCCACCGGTAGGCTTCGTCAGTTAAGACAAGGTTCCGTCAACCTTGATCGAAGCTAATGAATCGACGTTGCATTTGAGTAATCAAGCCCAATGGTTAACGAGTGGTTAACGGCCAGATTGCGCCGTTAGGCCGCGTGCGAGCTTGACGCGAAATCTCAATCAATCCTTCACCAGAACATGCGTCAGCCTTCGGTTATCTCAGCCTTGGCGGCTAAATCAACCGAATAAATCAATTTTCTCTGGATTGACCCCGCGCCGATCGTCGCGCCGGCCGGCCCGCTCAATGCGCGAGCCGCTCCAGAAGATCACGCACATGCACCTGATCGGCCTTGTAGTTTCCGGTCAGCGCATACATCACGAGATTGACGCCGCCGCGCAGCGCGAGCTCATGCTGGCGCGCGCCCCCGGGCGTCAGCGCATAGAGGCTTTCGCCGCGCCCGTCGCTGGCCCAGCCGGCGGCGAGGTCGTTCGAGGTGATGACGATGGGCGACACGCCGTCGCCCGAGCGCGCCGGACGCGCCGAGCCGTCGGCCGGCGCCGGAGGCAGCGCCTCGATCCAGGTGACGCCGCCGGCGTAGCGCCCGATGAAGCCGTCGATCAGGTAGAAGGTCTTGGTCGCGACATGGTCCGCCGGGACCGGCGCAAGCTCCGGCACGTCGACGCCGGCGAGAAGCTGGCGCAGCCACAGCGTTTCGGGCGAGGGCGCGCCGTCGGGACGCGCGGTCAGCGCGTCGCGCGTGTCGAAAATGACGGTGCCGCCCTGCTTCATGAAGGCGCTGATCCGCGCCGCCGTCTCCTGCGGCGGCTGCGGTCGCCCGGCGACGATCGGCCAGTAGAGCAGCGGATAGAAGCTCAGCTCGTCGCGCGCGGGGTCGACGGCCGCGGGCTCTCCCGGCGTCAGCGAGGTGCGTCGCGCAAGCGCGTGCGACAGGCTCGTCAGGCCCTGGCGGCTCGCTTCGTCGGCCTTGGCGTCGCCCGTGACGACATAGGCGAGCCGCGTCGACAGCGCCGACTCGACGTCGCGCGCCGCGACCGGCGGCGTCCCCTGAACCGTCCCGGCCCGCCGCGCGGCTGGCGCCGGCTCGCAGAAGGCCGAGCGCGGCGCAAAAAGGGCCGCAAGAGCCATGGCCGCGACGAGCGACGCCGCGAGCGCGCCCGCTTTGCCGGCGCGGCGCAGGCGCGCGCCGCCCGAAAGCGAGAGCGACGCCAGCCAGTCGAGGCAGAACAGGAGGAAGGCCGCGGCGAGCAGGAACGGCTGGAGATCGACCGGTTCGGCGGCGCGCAGAACCCCCGGCGTGACGCCGGCGCCGGCGAGATTTGCGGCCGCGAGCGTTTCGCCCTGCGTCATGGCGTTGACCGCCGAGGGCGCGCTGGCGAGGCCATAAAAGCCTGGCGGATGGTCGGCGTCGGGCGGCCCCTCGAAGCCGGCCGGAACCGGCCTGGCGCTCGCCGGCGGCGCGCCGAGGACGCCGAAGCCGTCGAGCGTGCGCAGCGGCGCGAGGCTTTTCGGTTCTTCGCCCGCGGCGCTTTTCATCTCGTCTCCCGCGGCGCCCTTTTGTTCTCCGCCCGCGGCGCGCTGCGTCTCGTCGCCCGCGCCCTTCGCGCCGTTTCCTGAAAGATCGACGATCCTGCGCAGCATGTCGACGAAAAGCCCCGAGAGCGGCAGGTTCGACCAGGCCGTGTCCGCCGTGACGTGAAACAGCACGATCATGCCTTCCCCCATGCGGGAGGCGGTGACGAGCGGCGTGCCGTCGGACAGCTGCGCCCAGGTCTTGCCGGGCAGGCCCGGGTCGGGCTCGGCGAGCACCTGGCGCGAGACCGTGACCTCGTCCGGCGCCGCAAGCCCGAAGAATGGGCTCGACCGGTCGAAGGGCGCAAGATGCTTCGGCGCGTCCCATGACATCGAGCCGCCGAGCACGCGCCCGCCGCGCCGCAGCCGCACGGGAATGAGGTCGTCGGTGCCGGCCGCGAGCCGCGTGCCGGCGAAGCGCAGCAGCACGCCGCCCGCCTCGACGAAGCGGCGCAGCGCGTCATGCGCCTGCCCCGACAGCGAGCCGACGTCGGCGAGGATCAGGATCGACACGCCGTCCCGGAGCAGGCTCTCCACCGGATCGACCGTGCCGGGGCGCGGCTCGCGCAGGTCGGCGAAGGGCGCGAGCGCCTTGCGCAGGTAATAATTGGCGGCGAGCAGCGGCTGCGAGCGGTCCGCGCCCTCGCCGCTGACGAGGCCGCCGCTGCGCCGGCTCCCGCGTTCGTAGAGCAGGGCGACCGCGCCGGCCGAGCGCGCGCCCTCGATCTCGATGCGCGAGATCTCGTTGCGCAGCTCCGCCGGAAGGTCGAACGTCGCCCGCGTCTCGGTCTTGCCGGCGAAGTCGAAGGGCGCTTCGCCGAGCGCCGCGCCCCTGGCGTCGAGGGCGCGCGCGACGCCCTGCCCCGGGCCGCCGAGCGCCGAACGCAGCACGCGCGCCTCGAGCCCGGCCGCGAGATTCTGGGCCCCGGCGATGGCGCGCGCGGGCGCGGAGCCGGTCACGATTTCGAGAGGACGGCCGAGGGCCGCAAGGCCCGCGGCGAAGGCCGAAGCCGACCCGCGCTCGACGCCGTCGGCGATCCACACGATCGAGGCGTCGGGCCGCTCCGCGACGAACGTCTTCAGGGCGCCGGCGAGCGCCAGGCGGTCGGGCGTGTAGGGCAGCGGCTTCAGCGCGCGCAGCCGGTCGCGCGCGGCGCCGGCCTCGCTCGTCGCGATGGCCCGGCCCCCGTCGGACGGGACCGCGACGGCGGCCGGCCGCCCGGCCCGCGCCGCGGCTTCGAGCCGCTGCGCCGCCGCCTCGACGCGACGCTCCCAGTCGGGCGCGGCCGGCCAGCCGTCGTCGACGACGACGACGAGCGGGCCGGCGCCGGCCGCGATCGGCGCGGGATTTAGCACCGGCCCGGCCATCGCCAGAATGACGCAGGCGGCGATCAGAAGGCGCAAAAGCAGGATCGGCCAAGGGGTTCGGTTCGGCGTCTGGCGCTCGGGGATCAGGTCAAGGACGAGCTTCAGCGGCGGAAAGGGAATTTCCTGCGGCCGCGGCGGCGTCACCCGCAGCAGATAATAAAGCAGCGGCAGGCCGGCGAGCGCGGCGAGGACGGCCGGAGCGGCGAAGGCGAGCGGAAGGCCGAGCATGGTCAGGCGCCTCCCGCCTCGAGCTGCGCCCTGAGCGCGAGCAGCGCCTGCGAGGCCGGCTGGTCGGTGCGGTGCAGGGCGAGCGTCCAGCCGCGCCGGCGCGCCGCCGCGCGCAGCGCGTCGCGATGGGCCGCGAGCCGGCCGAGATAGGCGGCGCGGAAGCTGTTCGCGTCGCCGACGCGCAGCCGCGCCGGCGAATCGACGTCGACGAATTCGGCGTGGCCCGAGAAGGGAAAAGTCTCCTCGACCGGATCGACGATCATTACGAGATGGCCGCGCGCGCCGCGCGCCGCGAGCGCCTCGACGCGCCCCGCGACCTCGGCCGCGGGCGTGAGGAAATCCGAGATCAGCAGCGCGCGGGCGTCGCGCGGCAGGGGCATGGCGGGCGGCAGCTCCGCCGATTCGCGCCCCGCGCGGATGTCGGCGCGCAGATCGTTCAGGAGCGACATGCCGAAGCGCTCGACGATGTCGCGCGCGGCGAGCGGGCGGGTCAGCCCCATCAGCGCCACGCGTTCGCCGCCTTCGACCAGGAGATCGGCGGCGGCGAGGCCGAGCACCACGGCGCGGTCGACCTTGGGCGCGCCGGCGAGCTTCGACATGAAGCGCATGGAGGGCGAGCGGTCGATCCACAGGGCGACGGCGTGGGCGCCCTCCCATTCGCGCTCGCGCACATAGAGCCGGTCGTCGCGCGCCGAACGCCGCCAGTCGATGCCGGCGCGCGATTCATTGGCCGAGAACGGCCGGAACTGCCAGAAATTCTCGCCAAGCCCGGCGCGGCGGCGCCCGTGCACGCCATGCATCACGCCGGCGGCGATCTCGCGCGCGGCGGCGGTCAGGCTCGAAAAGCGCTGCGCCAGCGCCAGCGCCTCCTCCTGCCGGCCGAGGCCGACGCTCGTTTCGTCGCGTTCGAGAAGCCGCGCCAGCGCCATCTCAGGCGAGCTTTTCCGCAAGCCTGGCGATGAGGCCCGAAACGGTCTCGCCCTCCGCGCGGGCGGCGAAGGTCAGCGCCATGCGGTGCTTCAGGATCGGCTCGGCGAGCGCGGCGACGTCGGCGACCGAGGGCGCGAGCCGCCCGTCGAGCAGGGCGCGGGCGCGGGTCGCGAGCATCATCGCCTGCGCCGCGCGCGGCCCGGGGCCCCAGGCGACATGCTGCGTGACCGCGGCGTCGCCCTCGCCCGGGCGCGCGCCGCGCACGAGGTCCAAAATGGCCTCGACGACGCTTTCGCCGACCGGCAGGCGGCGCACCAAGCGCTGGATCTGGGCGAGATCGTCGGCGGTCATGGCCGGGCGCGGCTGCGGCTTTTCGGCGCCCGTCGTCTCGATCAGGATGCGCCGTTCGGCGTCGCGGTCGGGATAATGCACGTCGATCTGCATCAGGAAGCGGTCGAGCTGGGCCTCGGGCAGCGGATAGGTGCCCTCCTGTTCGAGCGGGTTCTGCGTCGCGAGCACATGGAAGGGCGCCGGCAGCTCATGGCGCTCGCCGGCGATCGACACATGATATTCCTGCATCGCCTGCAGCAGCGCCGACTGGGTGCGCGGGCTCGCGCGGTTGATCTCGTCGGCCATCAGCAGCTGGGCGAAGATCGGCCCCTTGATGAAGCGGAAGCTGCGCCGGCGGTCGGCCGATTCCTCAAGAACCTCGGAGCCCAGAATGTCGGCCGGCATCAGGTCGGGCGTGAACTGCACGCGGCGCGCGTCGAGGCCGAGCACGGTCCCGAGCGTCTCGACGAGCCGCGTCTTGGCGAGGCCCGGCACGCCGACGAGAAGCCCGTGGCCGCCCGACAGCAGGGTCGCCAGCGCCTCATCGACGACGCGGTCCTGGCCGAAAATGACGGCGCCGATGGCGGCGCGCGCGGCGGCGACGCGTTCGAGCGCGGCCTCGGCGCTGCGCTCGACGGAGGCTTCGAGGGAGGAGGCTGCTTCGGCCATGCAGATCCTTTACGGTGTGGAGCGGCGGACGCCATGGGCCAGCCTTTGGCGCGCGGCCTTCTAATTTGCGACGCGCTCGCTTAACTGTCCATTCCGGCCGCAAACGTCGACCGGCGCATCGATCACTTTCGACGCGATTGGCTCTTTTTGATGGCCCCATGGGGCCCGCCGGGAGGGCGCGGGGATGGCGCAACAGGACGACGCCCTCGCCAGGCTTCAGCAGGAGGCCGGCGCGCTTTCCGGGGAGGGCGCCGCCGCGCCGCCCGCCAGGCCGCGGCCGCCGCCGCCGGTCGAGAGCTGGAATCCGCCCTATTGCGGCGACGTCGGCTTCGCGATTTCGCGCGACGGCCGCTGGAGCTACGGGGGCTCGCCGATCACGCGCCCGGCGCTCGCGCGGCTGTTCTCGACCATTTTGCGCAAGGACCCCGACCGCTACCTGCTCGTGACCCCTGCCGAAAGCGTGCTGGTCACGGTCGAGGACGCGCCCTTCTTCGCCGGCGAGATGCGCGTGCTCGACGAGGACGGCGGACGGACGCTCGAATTCACGACGACGATGGGCGACCGCGTGAAGGCCGGCCCCGACCGGCCGATTCGCTTCGAGACCGGGGACGACGGCGGCCTCAAGCCCTATGTGCTCACGCGCGGCGCGCTGTGGGCGCTCGTCTCGCGCGCGCTCGTGCCCGATCTCGTCGCGCTGTGCGAACGGCGCGCGCATGACGGCGAGGACTGGCTCGGCCTCGCGTCGGGCGGCGCCTTCTTTCCGCTCGCGCGCGCGGCCGAGGTCGACGCGCTCGGCGCCGAACCGTCCGGAGCCGGCGATTGACGCCGCAGGACAAGCGCTTCTCGCCCGAATGCGTCTTCGCCCGGGCCAAGGCGAAGCTCGACTTCACGATTCCCGACCCGGAGTCGAAGCTGTTCGTCACCGATCCCGTCGTCGACGGCGAGGACCCTGCGCTGTTCGCGCTGGACAGACCGGCGCTGGCGGCGGCCGTGCTGATCGGCCTCGTCGACCATGGCGAGGAGGTGCGCGTGCTGCTCACCCAGCGCGCCGCGACCCTGCGCGTGCATGCCGGCCAGATCGCCTTTCCGGGCGGCAAGATCGAGCCGCAGGACGACGGGCCGACCGGGGCCGCGCTGCGCGAGGCGCGCGAGGAGATCGGCCTCCTGAGCCGCGACGTGGAGCCGCTCGGCTTTCTCGCGCCCTATGTCACCGCGACCGGCTTCAGGGTCACGCCCGTCGTCGCGCGGATCGCGCCGCCGCTCGACCTGCGGCTCAACCCGCAGGAGGTCGAGGAGGCGTTCGAGGCGCCCTTCGCGTTTCTGATGGACGAAGCCAACCACGCCTTCGATTCGCGCGAGCTCGACGGGCGGCTGCGGCGTTTCTACGCCATGGCCTATGGCGAACGCTACATATGGGGCGTGACCGCGGGCATCCTGCGCAATCTCTATGAAAGGCTTTATCGCTAGATGTGGCGCGCCGTCCTCCAAACCGCGCTTCTGTTCCTTGCGCCCTTCGCGGCCTACGCCGGCTTTCTGGCGCTGCGGCGCCGCTATCCGTTCGAGATCGACCACTGGACGAAGAGCGCGGTCTCGACGCTGGTTCTGATCGGCCTCGCCGTCGCGGTCGCCGGAACGCTGCTCCTCGGCGTCTTCGCCGAGCGCCGCCAGGGCGCCTATGTTCCGGCCCATGTCGAGGACGGGCGGCTGGTGCCGGGCCGCCTGCAGTGAACGGGCGCCCGCGCCTTTCGCCAGGCCAGGGCCTGGCGCTCGACGCCCTTTTGCGCCGGGAGGCCGTGCAAAAGATCTTCGCCGCGCTCGATCATCCGGGCGAGGAGACCCGCGTCGTCGGCGGCGCCGTCCGCGACGCCCTCTATGGGCGGGCCGTCAGGGAGATCGACCTTGCGGCCACGGCGCCGCCGCGGGCGACGCTCGAACGCGCCGCGGCCGCCGGGCTGCGCGCCCTGCCGACCGGCTTCGCGCATGGCACCGTCACGATCCTCGTCGACGGCGAGAGCTTCGAGGTCACCACGCTGCGCGAGGACGTCGAGACCGACGGACGGCGGGCGAGGGTGCGGTTTGGCCGCGATTTCGCGGCCGACGCGGCGCGCCGCGACTTCACCATCAACGCGCTTTCGCTCTCCCGCGACGGCGCGCTGCATGATTATGTCGGCGGCCTTGACGACGCCGCGGCGCGGCGGGTGCGCTTCATCGGCGATCCGGACCGGCGCATCGCCGAGGATTTTCTGCGCATCCTGCGCTTCTTCCGTTTTTCGGCCGACTATGCGGACACGATCGACGCGGCCGGGTTCTGGGCCTGCGCGCGCCAGCGCGCCGGCGTCGAACGGCTCTCGCGCGAGCGCCTGCGCGCGGAGCTGATGAAGACGCTTCATTCACGCCGCGCGGCTCCTGCGCTGGCGGCGATGGGCGAGACGGGCGCGCTTGGCGCGATCCTTGGCGGCGTCGTCAATCCGGCGCGGCTCGCCCGGCTGATCGAAAGCGCGCCCGACGCCTGCGCCCTGCTGCGGCTCGCGGCGCTGGCGCTCGACGCGCAGGAGGACGCGGCGCGGCTCGCGGCGCGGCTGCGGCTGTCGACCGCCGAGCGCGACCGGCGCGCCCGGGCGGGCGCCGCGCTCGCGGTCTTTCATGCAAGGCGCG
>NZ_JBGAHM010000018.1:0-56028 GCF_044226135.1 Methylocella sp.
GTCGCGCCGAATCAGCACGAGCTGACGGCGCCGGTCGAGGTCGAACACGTCGACGACGCCAAGGCGCGGCGGCCGCGCGCGGCCGTTCGGCGCCTTGACGCGGCGCTGGAGGAGGCGGACGGCGAGGAAGGCCAGCGCTGAAACAGCCGCAAGCGCGGCGACGATGACGAGAAGGGTCAAGCTCTTGCTCTCGAGAATCCTGTCGGTGAGGCCCTGCATCGGCTCGCTCGGATGGTGATGAGGCCCAAAGAGGAGGCCGGCGGCGTCGCGCCGGGCATTCTCTCTATCTCATTGTCTTGGCGTATCCGCCCGGTCCGAAAGTCTGCGGCCTTTCGGGCGGATGCTCCGGAGGGACGGCCGCCGACGGGCCCGCCGCCAGCGCTCCGCCCGCTCGCAGGCGGGCGACGATGCACGACGCGCCTTGAATGAGACGGCGCAGCTTAAAAAATGCGCGCGCCGCGATCAAGCATCGTGCGACGGCCGAGGCCGAAATCCTCGGCTCGACCCTTGCCCGCGCAAAGCCGATTCACGCGCCGCCGCGCACGTCCTATGCTGGCGCCGGCGCCGCGAGAGCGCCGCGCAGTCCCGGTCGCCCCCGCGGCCCAAGACCCGAAAGATCCGACCGCCGTGCAGACAGAGGCCAGGCCTTTCAAATCTTTTCCGCTTTGGCGCGCGGGCCTCGGCCCGGCCGCCCTCGCCGGCGCGCTCGCTGCGGCGCTCGCCGCAATCCTCGCCGCGCAGGGCGGCGCGCTCGCCGGGGCGCTGCTCGCGCTGTTTGCGGCGGTCGGCGTGTTCGCGGCGTTCGCGCGCGCGGCCGGTCTGCCGCTTCGCGCCCGCGCCGCGACGCCCGAGACATTCGCCGCCCTCGCCTGCGAGCTGAATCCCCAGGCTATGGTTCTGAGCGGGCCGGACGGAGAGGTGCTTTACGCCAACCGGGCCTATCGCGCCCTGTGCGGAGGCGAAGACCTGCGCGCGCCCGAGCGCCTGTTCGGGGAGGGGGAGGACGCCGCGGCGGTCTATCGGCTCGCCGAGGCGGCGCGGGGCGGCGCGGCGCGCGTCGAGGATCTTTCACATTGGCGGCGCGCCCTTGGCCACGCCGGAGGCCATGCCCCGGACCGCCTGCGTGTGGAGACGCGCGGCGTCGTCCTCGCCGACGGGCGCCGCGCGACGCTGTGGCTTGTTGGCGACGTGGCGCGCGAGGCCGGCGACGCCGCCCGCCTGCGCCAGGCCGCCGAAATGCTCGACGCCCTCCCTGCGGGGGTCTTCAGCTTCGACGAAAGCGGCGCGATCCTCGCCGCCAATCCCGCCTTTGACGACTTCGCGGGGCAGGGCGTACGCGCGCTCGCCGCGGCTTTCGGCGAAAAGGGCGCGGCGGCCCTGCTCGCGTCGGGCGAGGCGGCGGGCGAACGTGTCGACCTCGACCTTTCGGGCGCGGACGGGCGCGGCCTGCCGGCGCGGATCCTGCGCCGGCGCGTCCTTGGCGCCGGGGGGAGCGCGATGTCCGTCCGCGTCGGGCTCGTTCTCGCGCGGGAGGCGGCGCAGGAGCGCGCCGGCGACCAGCGCTCCATCGCCCTGCGCATCGCCCGCATGTTCGAGGCGACCCCGATCGCCATCGCGAGCGTCGACGCGTCGGGCGCGATCCTGCGCTCGAACGGCGCCTTCGCCCGCGTCGCGCCCGAGGCCCTGAAGCCCGGCGTCGAGGGCGCCCCGGGCTCGATCCTGCGCGCCGCCGCCGAGCGCGACCGGCCGACGCTGCAGGCCGCGCTGGCGGCGGCGGCGGACGGCGCGCAGGAGATCGCGCCGCTCGACGTCGCCCTCGCCGGCGAGGGCGACCGCTCGGCGCGCTTCTTCATTTCGGCGGCGGCGGGCGAGGTTCCGGGCGCGACCGTCTTCGCGCTTGACACGACGGAGCAGCGCGCGCTGCAGAACAATTTCGCGCAGTCCCAGAAGATGCAGGCGATCGGCCAGCTCGCCGGCGGCGTCGCCCATGACTTCAACAATGTGCTGACGGCGATCATCGGCTTTTCTGACCTCCTGCTCGCGAGCCACAGGGCGACGGACCCGTCGTTTCGCGACATCATGCAGATCAAGCAGAACGCGCTGCGCGCCGCGGGCCTGGTGCGCCAGCTCCTCGCCTTCTCGCGGCGCCAGACCATGCGGCCGCAGGTGCTCCAGCTCGGCGACGTGTTGAGCGACCTGCAGCTCATGATGCGGCGGCTCGTCGGCGAAAAGATTCACCTCGAGCTGCGCCATGGCCGCGACCTGTGGCCGGTGAAGGCGGACCACAATCAGTTCCAGCAGGTCATCGTCAATCTGATCGTCAATGCGCGCGACGCCATGCCGGACGGAGGCGCCATTCTTCTCAAGACCCGCAATGTGGCGGCGGCGGAGGTCGCGGGGTTCGGGGAACAGTCGATCGCCGAGGGCGATTATGTCGCGATCGAGGTCGAGGACGAAGGCTGCGGCGTGCCGCCCGAGGTGCGCGACAAGATTTTCGAGCCGTTCTTCACGACCAAGGAGGTCGGCAAGGGCACGGGGCTCGGCCTCGCCATGGTCTATGGCGTCGTCAAGCAGAGCGGCGGCTATGTGTTCTGCCAGAGCCCCCCGGGCGGCGGCGCGACCTTCACCGTGCTGCTGCCGCGCCACCTGGCCGAGGCCGAAGCCGAGGCCGCGCCCGCGGCGCCCGAAGCGGCGAAGCCGGCGGCGGATCTGACCGGCCGCGGCGTCATTCTGCTCGTCGAGGACGAGGAGGCGGTTCGCGCCTTCGGCGCGCGCGCGCTCGCCTCGCGCGGCTACAGCGTGCTGCAGGCGGCCTCGGGGATCGAGGCGCTCGAAGCCGCCGACGAAAATCCCGGGCGCATCGACCTCATCGTCTCGGACGTGGTGATGCCGGAGATGGACGGGCCGACCATGCTCGGCGAATTGCGCAAGCGCGGCGTGAGCGCGAAGGTGATCTTCGTTTCAGGCTATGCGGAGGAGGCGTTCGCCCGCAACCTGCCGGAAGGCGAGGCTTTCGGCTTCCTGCCCAAGCCCTTCACGCTGAAGCAGCTCATCGAAGCCGTCAAGGCCGCGGCCTGAGACGTCAGGCCCGGGCAAGCCGCGCCGGATAAAACGGTCCCTGCGCGGCGCAAGTCTGGAAAAGGGCAGGGAAAAGTCAGGGACACGAAACAACGGAGCCGGGGCGCGTTGTTTGCGTCTCGCGGGGTCCGGAAGGAGCGCGTTGTCGCCGCGCCGCAAAGGAGAGAGAGGCCGGAAAGAGAGAGAGAAAAGACGCGCGGCGCTCAATAGGCCTTGTGCCGCAACACCTCGAAGCAGGTGCGGATGATGATGTTGATGTCGAGCGCGATCGACCAGTGATTGACGTACCAGAGGTCGAGCTTGACGCGCTCGACCATCTGCTCGAGGCGGCCGGTTTCGCCGCGCAGCCCGTTGACCTGGGCCCAGCCGGTGATGCCGGGCTTGACGTGGTGGCGGAAGGCGTATTTGGCGATCAGCACCTTGTATTCATTGTCATGGGCGAGCGCATGCGGGCGCGGCCCGACAAGCGACATGTCGCCCTTGAGCACGTTGAAGAGCTGCGGCAGCTCGTCCATGCTCGACTGGCGCAGGAATTGGCCGACGCGGGTCACGCGCTTGTCGTTACGCTGGGCCTGAACGATCTTGTCGCCGTCCTCCTGCACCGTCATCGAGCGGAATTTATAGATGTAAAACTGCCGCGCGTTGAAGCCGTTGCGACGCTGCTTGAAGATCACGGGCCCCTTGCTGTCGAGCTTGATCATCACGGCGATGATGAGAAACAGCGGGGAGAGCAGAATCACGCCGAAGCCGGAGCAGACGATGTCGAGCGCGCGTTTGACGGCCTGCTCGGTCTGCGTCAGCGGCGCGCGCTGGATTTCAAGGGCGAGTCCCGGACCGTTGGTGGAGAGAAGGCGCCGCCCGAGCACGGAGCGGATGGTGTAGTCGGGCAGGAGCCGCGCGGGCAGCGGCGAGGCGCGCAGGCGCTCGCGGGCGGTTTCGAGCAATTCCCGGCTGTTCCACCGCAGGGCGAGAATGAATTCGTCGACGCCGCGCTCGCGGGCCTCGTGGATGGCGCGGTCGAGATCGACCAGCACGTCGTTCGAGGACGCGCCATTGGCGGTGGAGAGCGATACGCGGGCGATCTCGTTGAGGCCGAAATAACGGAACAGCACGGCGGTCGAGAGGCGCATGAGCTCCGACGGCTCGCCGATGGTGACGACCTTGCGGCCGGCGAGGCCGCCGCGCGCCATCAGCGAGCGCGAGATCTTTTCGGCGAGCCAGCGCGTGACGAGCAACAGCGAGATCTGAAGGACGGCGGCCGCCGCCATGGCGCCGCGCGGCAGCACGGCGTCGCCGCGCAGGAAGACGAGAAAGATCGCGACGAACAGAACGACGATCGCCCAGGTCGTGAAAATGCGCGCGAGATAACGGGAGGGGGCGAGCAGCACCGGCAGGCGGTAGAGGCCGCGCGAACTGGCGACATAAGTATAGAGCAGCGCCTGGGAGAGGCCGACGCCGAGGCTGGTCTCAAACGCGGCGCCTTCGCCGAACCACAAATATTGGTAAAGTTCAACGCCTAATATGCTTGACAGTGTGATGACAATAATGTCGGCGACGCCGGCGAAAACTTCGATGTTCTTGTAAGATATGTAAAATCTTGACACGCGCGGGACCGCAGCTCCATCGACGTCAGGTTCGGCAATGTGGCTGAGGCGATTGAAATACATTCCGGAACCCGCAATTGAGCGCTGATTTGCGTCAGCATTAGGCTACGATGACCCCGAAAAATCAACCAAAAAGCCGGCGGCTGAAGCGCTGCGGCCCATGGTCTGTGCGTTGCGACACCTGCGGCTCACGAACTTATCAACGAAGCCGCGAAGTTTTGAACGTTTCGACTGCGAGTATTCATCGACGCGCGGACAATTATTTACAGGCTCGGCCGTCGGACGCGCGTCGCGGCGCAAGCAGCCGCCGCGACGCAAGCAATTCTCATGCTGCGGCGCCGCGCGCCAGCGCCGCGCTCCCGCCCTCACGGGCGCGCCTGAGATCGGGCGCCTCGGCTTCCGCCACGAAGGCGTCGATCGCCTGTTCGAGCGGCGTGGTGACGGTTTCGGAGGCGCCGAGACGACGCACCGCGGCGGTCCGTTCGGCCGCCTCACGCTTGCCGAGCACGATCAGGGCCGGGATCTTGGCGAGCGAATGCTCCCGGATCTTGTAGGAAATCTTCTCGTTGCGCAGGTCGATCTCGACTCTCAGGCCGCGCTTGCGCGCCAGCGCCGCGACTTCGAGGGCGTAATCGTCCGCCTCCTGCGTGATGGTGGCGACGACGATCTGCGTCGGCGCGAGCCAGAGCGGCAGATGGCCGGCGAAATGCTCGATCAATATGCCCGTGAAGCGCTCGAGCGAGCCGAAGACGGCGCGATGAATCATCACGGGCGTCTTCTTTTCGCTGTCCGCGCCGATATAGAAGGCGCCGAAGCGCTCGGGCAGGTTGAAGTCGACCTGGGTCGTGCCGCATTGCCATTCGCGGCCGATCGCGTCGCGCAGCGTATATTCGAGCTTCGGCCCGTAGAAGGCGCCTTCGCCTGGATTGACGCCGGTCTTCGCGCCCTGCGTGGCGAGCGTGTCGAGCACCTGCGAAAGGGCGGCTTCGGCCTTGTCCCACGCCGCGTCGCCGCCGACGCGCTTCTCGGGGCGGGTCGAAAGCTTGATGAGCACGTCCTCGAAGCCGAAGTCGCGGTAGATCGACAGGATCAGCTCGTTGACGGCGAGAGTTTCGCCGAAGATCTGATCTTCGGTGCAGAAGATATGCGCGTCGTCCTGCGTGAAAGCGCGCACGCGCATGACCCCATGCAGCGCCCCTGACGGCTCGTAGCGGTGCACGACGCCGAACTCGCCGATCTTGAGCGGCAGGTCGCGATAGGATTTGAGGCCGTTCTTGAAGATCTGGACGTGGCCCGGGCAGTTCATCGGCTTCAGCGCGAAGACGCGGTCGTCCTCGGTTTTGGCGACATACATGTTCTCGCGGTAGGTCTGCCAGTGGCCGGAGGTCTCCCACAGCGCCCGGTCGAGCACCTGGGGCGTGTTGACCTCGAGATAACCGGCGTCCTGCATGCGGCGGCGCATGTAGCCGATCAGCGTCTGAAACAGCGTCCAGCCCTTGGGGTGCCAGAAGATGGTCCCGGGGCCTTCCTCCTGGAAATGGAACAGGTCCATTTCGCGCCCCAAGCGGCGATGGTCGCGCTTTTCGGCCTCCTCGAGCTGTTTCAGATAGGCGGCGAGCTCGGCCTTGGTCGCGAAGGCGGTGGCGTAGATGCGCTGCAGCATGGGGCGCGACGAATCGCCGCGCCAATAGGCCCCGGCCACCTTCATGAGCTTGAAGGCGTCGCCGACCTTGCCGGTCGAGGTCATATGCGGGCCGCGGCAGAGGTCGAGCCAGTCGCCCTGGCGGTAGATCTTGAGGTCCTCGTCGCCCGGAATCGAATCGACGAGCTCGACCTTGAAGGCCTCGCCGCGCGTCTCGAAAAAGGACTTCGCCTCGTCACGCGTCCAGACTTCCTTGGAAAAGGGCGCGTCGCGCGCGACGATCTCGGCCATCTTCTTCTCGATCGCGGCGAAATCCTCAGGCGTGAAGGGCTCGTCGCGGTAGAAGTCGTAATAGAAGCCGTTCTCGATCACCGGGCCGATGGTGACCTGGGTTCCCGGATAGAGCGCCTGCACCGCTTCGGCGAGCACATGGGCGGCGTCGTGCCGGATGAGCTCGAGCGCGCGCGGATGGTCGCGGCCGATGAATTCGATCCGCGCGCCGTCGCGCACGGGGTCCGAAAGGTCGCTGAGGACGCCGTCGGCGATCATCGCCACGGTTCTTTTGGCGAGCGAGGGCGAAATGTTTTTCGCCACGTCGAGGCCGGTCGCTCCGGCTTCGAACCGGCGCTCGGCGCCGTCAGGAAAACTGACGCTGATCATCATGCGGGCTCCCTGGCGCTCAGTCGCCGAAACCAATCGGCGTAAGCGCGAAAATGAGACGTGGACGCGGAACGCAGAAGGACGCGTTCGCCGCGCCGAGAGGGAGATAAGCCGTTTGGCCGCGCGGCTCAAGTCGTCCGCGCCGGCATTCGCAGGGCGGACAAAGCCGCGGTCCGACGCTGCGGCGGACGTCAAGATTACAAATGGGTCATTCCTCGCGTCCATGTGCGGATTCGCACATTACCCCTGGGCGGCGGCGGCTAAGCCTGTTCTCGAAAGACGAGCAAACAGCGCGTTCCCCCACCGTAAAAACCGGCGGTTCAAAGATGAAGCGCGCCTTTTAACTATGTTCTTTCCTGTCGCGAAGGCCAGGACGGCGACATTGAGCGTCGGCGCGATCGGCGCTCCATTCTGCAAGACGAGCCATGACCTCTTATTTCATCTGCACTGACGACGCCGATCATGACAGCGGGGACCGCGCCAGGGCCGCCCTCGCGCGCCGCGCCGCGGAGATCGGCCTGATGGCGAGAGCCGGCGCACGGCCGGACGGGACCGGCGGCGATCCGCTCGCCTCGGTCGGCATGCCCGCGCTTCTGATCGACGTCGACGGCGGCGTCGTTCACTTCAACGCCGCCGCCGAAGCCCTGTTCGACGACGACATGAGAGTGCGCCAGCGGCGTCTGCACATTCGCGACGCCGAAGCGCGCAATCGCTTCAGGCTCCATGTCGAGCAGTTTGAATATGACGCGCCGCGCCCGCTTCCGGGCGACGATCCGATCGTCATCCCGCGCCAGGACAGGCTGCCGGCTCTGCTGCGCTTCTGGGCGCTCGATCCGTCGTGCCGCTGGCCGACGTCCGACGTGCGGGCGCTCGCCACGCTCGCGCCGCTCGGGCCAAAGCTCGGCCCCGCGCCGGCGCTGCTCTCGAAAATCTTCGCGCTGACTCCTTCCGAGGCGAAGCTCGCGAGCATCATCGCGCGCGGCTCAGGGCCCGACGTCGCGGCGCTCGAATTGAACATCTCGCGCGAGACCGCCCGCAACCAGCTGAAATCCATTTTCAGCAAGACGGCGACGCATCGCCAGGGCGAACTCGTGGCGCTTCTCGCACAGGTTTGAGGACCGCGCGCGCGTCGCGGGCTCACGCCGAAAAATCGTCGAGCACGATTCGCCGGGCCGCCGCGTCGCGCGCAAGCAGATGGACATGCCACTCGACCGCGCCCGCGCGCAGCGCCGCCCATGCGCCCCCGGCGTCGCCGCAAAATCGCCCGTCGCGCCACAGGATTTCAAAGGGCGCGAGACGGCGCAGGCCGCCCTCCGCCGTGCGAACGACGCCAAAGGCGACGGCGCTTTCAAATTCGGGCAGGCCGGCGAGAGGGCTCGCAGGCTCGGCGCACGCCCCGATCGGACCGGCCCCCGGCGCGTCGCGCGGGCGTGTCGCGAACACGGAGAAAACATAGCCCCGCCCGGAACGCGCGCGCCATTTATGGAAGCGGCCGGCGAGCTCCCCGCCGTCAAGGCAGCGCAGCGGCGCTTCGCGCGCCGCCGCCCGGACGTGCGGACGGGGGCCGAAGCGCGGCGCGCCGAAACCGGACTGCGCCGAAACCTGATTCGCCGCAAAAAAGGGAAGAACGACGCCCATTGGTCCAGCCCCCGCTTTGTTAAGAACAAAGATGGAACAAAGCCAATGGACGGTCAATTAAAAATTAACTGTGACGATTGATTTTTATTGTGACCGCAAATTCTGGCGCCCCTCTTGTCACGCATGCGCCGGCGGCTCCGCCGGCGCGCCGGCGAGCAGCGGCGCCAGCGCGGGGTCGGCGGCGAGCGCCTCCTCGTTCAGGCGGAGCGTGGCGGATTCGATGCGGTCCTGAAGCTCGGCCATGAAGGCCTGCTTGTCGGGCCCGGCCGCGAGCGGGGGCAGAAACTCGATGACGGCCCGTCCCGGACGGCGCAGCGGTCCGCGCTTCGGCCAGAACAGCCCGGTGTTGAGCGCCACCGGAACGCAGACCGCCCCCGTCGCCGCGCACAGATGCGCCACGCCGGACTTGTAGGCGGGAGGCGCGCCGGGCGCCGTGCGCGTGCCCTCGGGAAAAATGAACACCTGTCGCCCCTCGGCGACGGCTTCGGACACGGCGCGGGTCATGTCGGCGAGCGCCTGGCCGCGCCGCGCGCGCTCGATCGCGATCTGGTCCGCGCCCCGCAGGTACCAGCCGAAGATCGGAATCGACAGAAGCTCGCGCTTCAGCACGAAGGTGAAGTCGGCGAGCCTGGTCGTCACGGCGAAGGTTTCGAGCGCCGACTGATGTTTGGCGGCGACGACGCAGGCCCCGCGCGGCAGATTTTCGAGGCCGCGAAACTCGACCTTGAGGCCGCAGATCGCGTCGAGCCAGAAAAGGGAGCTGCGCGCCCACAGCCGCGCCAGCGCCTGCACGCGCGCGCGCCCGAAGGCGAGCGTCGGCAGGCCGCCGAACGCCAGAACCGTGACGTTTGCGTAAAAGACGATGTTGAACAGAAACGAACGAAGACGGAGCATGAGTCCAGAAGGATTGGCGGCGGGCGCGCGACCATAAACGCGCCGAAGCGCCAAAACCATGGCTTTGACGCGACATGAACCGTCGCGTCGGCGCGTGGGCCGCGCCCGCGCAGGTTTGGCGCAAGTTGGCTCTTTACATATAAAGATATCTGCATATATGTTTCAGATAGTCGGGCGTTCCGCAGTCGGGGGGGCGTCTGGAGCGTTCCAGAGCACGTCAGGGAAAGCCCGGACGAACGTCGAGAGAAAGCCGCGAGCCCGCATGACAGACGCAACGCCAGCCCATGACCGTCCGCCCGCCCGGGAGATCGCGTCCTTCGACGTGGTTCTCGCGGCGCTGGCCGCCGCCGGCGAAGCGACCCGGCTGCGCCTGCTCGCGCTTCTGTCCGAGGCCGAGCTGACGGTCAGCGAAATCGTCGCCATCCTGGGCCAGTCGCAGCCGCGCGTGTCGCGCCATCTGAAGCTTCTGGTCGAGGCCGGGCTCGTCGAGCGGCACCGCGAAGGCGCCTGGGCCTTTTTCTTTCTGAGCCAGACGGGGCCGGCCGCCGGCTTCGCGCGCGACGTGGTCGGCCGGCTCGACGGACAGGAGCCGCTGGTCGCGGCCGACCGCGCGCGCCTTTCGGAAGTCCGCCGCCAGCGCGCCGAACAGGCCGCGCGCTATTTCGCGGCGCACGCCGCCAATTGGGACGAGGTGCGCGCCATGCATCTGCCCGAGGAGCGCGTCGAGGCGGCGATCCGCGAGATCGTCGGCCCCGCGCCGGTCGACGCCTTGCTCGATCTCGGCACGGGCGCGGGGCGCATGCTGGAGCTGATCGCGCCGCAGGCCGCGCGCGCGGTCGGCGTCGACCAGTCGCCGCAGATGCTGGCCGTGGCGCGCGCGCGGTTCGAGCGCGCGGGGCTGCGCAACGCGCAGCTGCGCCAGGGCGACATCTACGCCCTGCCGGTCGAGGCCGACGGCTACGACCTCATCATGATGCATCAGGTGCTGCATTATCTCGACGATCCGGCGCGGGCCGTGCGCGAGGCGGCGCGGGCGCTGCGGCCGGGCGGGCGGCTGATCGTCGTCGATTTCGCGCCGCACGACGAAGAGCATCTGCGCGACGCCCACGCCCATCGCCGTCTCGGCTTTTCGGGCGAGGAGGTCGCGGGTTTCCTCGAGGCCGCGGGCCTCGCGGCCGGGCCGCCGCTCGACCTCGCCCCCGAGGCCGGGGAGGGCGGCAAACTCACCGTTTCGATCTGGCTCGGACGCGATCCAAGGATCGTGTCGGACTCCTTTCCCCTTGCCGCGCGAGAAGTCGCATGAGCGAACACCAGAGCTGTGAACTGCCGCGCGCGAGCCGCGCCCGCTGCCCCGACATCTGCGTCTCCTTCGAGTTCTTTCCGCCGAAGACGGTGGCGATGGAGGCGCTGCTGTGGGAGTCGATCAACCGGCTCGCGCCGCTCGGCCCGAGCTTCATGTCGGTCACTTACGGCGCCGGCGGCTCGACGCGCGAGCGCACCCACCAGACGGTCGCGCGCCTCGCCAAGGAAGGGATGGTGCGCCCGGCCGCGCATCTGACCTGCGTCGGCGCCTCGCGCGCCGAGATCGACCGGATCGTGCAGGGCTACTGGGACGCCGGCGTGCGCCATATCGTGGCGCTGCGCGGCGATCCGGCGGCGGGGCTCGGGGCGCCGTTCGAGCCGCATCCGCAGGGTTACGAGAATTCCTGCGACCTCGTCGCCGGCATCAGGCGCGTCGGCGATTTCGAGATTTCGGTCTCGGCCTATCCCGAGCGCCATCCGGAAAGCCGGTCGCTTGACGCCGACGTCGCCTTCCTGCGCGCCAAGCAGGAGGCCGGCGCGACCCGCGCCATCACCCAGTTCTTCTTCGAAAACGAGATCTATCTTCGCTTCGTCGAGCGCGCGCGGGCCGCGGGCGTCACGATCCCGATCGTGCCGGGGATCATGCCGATGCAGAACTTCAAGCAGACCGCGGGCTTCGCCAAAAAGGCCGGCGCCAGCGTGCCGAAGTGGCTCGCCGACCGCTTCGACGGGCTCGACGACGACCTCGAGACGCGCCGGCTCGTCGCCGCCACCGTCGCCGCCGAGCAGGTGCTGGGGCTTGTCGACCATGGCGTGCGCGACTTCCATTTCTACACCAACAACCGCGCCGATCTCGTCTACGCGATCTGCCACCTGCTTGGGCTGCGGCCGAAGAGCGAACAACAGAAGGCCGCCTGAATGACCCTCCGCTTTTCGGGCGAGCAGACCCGCCAGGCCTTTCTCGCGCTGGCGCGCGAGAAGATTCTCGTGCTCGACGGCGCCATGGGCACGATGATCCAGGAGCGCAAATTTACTGAAAGCCAGTTCCGCGGCGAGCGCTTCGCCGACTGGCCAAGCGATTTGCGCGGCAACAACGACCTGTTGAGCCTGACCCAGCCCGACGCGATCGAGGCGATCCACCGCGCCTATCTCGACGCCGGCGCCGACGTCGTCGCCACCAACACCTTCAACTCCACCCGCGTCTCGCAGGCCGACTATGGCATGCAGGAGCTGGTGCGCGAGCTCAATTACGAATCCGCGAGGCTGTGCCGGCGCGCCGCCGACGCGGCGCAGGCGCGGGACGGACGGCGCCGCTTCGTCGCCGGCGCGCTGGGGCCGACGAGCCGCACGGCGTCGATCTCGCCCGACGTCAACAATCCGGGCTTTCGCGCCGTGACCTTCGACGAATTGCGCGAGACCTACGCCGAGGCGGCGCAGGCGCTGCTCGAAGGCGGCGCCGACCTCCTGATCATCGAGACCATTTTCGACACGCTCAACGCCAAGGCGGCGCTGTTTGGCGTCAATGAGGCGTTCGCCACACTCGGCGTCACGGCGCCGATCATGATCTCGGGCACCATCACCGATCTTTCGGGCCGCACGCTGTCCGGCCAGACGCCGACCGCCTTCTGGCATTCGCTGCGCCACGCCGATCCGATCACCATCGGCCTCAACTGCGCGCTCGGCGCGCGCGAGATGCGCGCGCATCTTTCCGAAATCTCGCGCGTCGCCGACGCGCTGGTGTGCGCCTATCCCAACGCCGGCCTGCCGAACGAATTCGGATTATATGACGAAAGCCCCGAATTCATGGCCGAGCTTGTCGGCGAGTTCGCCGACGCGGGGCTTGTCAATGTGGTCGGCGGCTGCTGCGGCACCACGCCGGCGCATATCCACGCCATCGCCCGGCGCGTCGAAGGCGTCGCGCCGCGCGCGATCCCTGAGATCGCGCCGCAGCTTCGCCTGTCCGGGCTCGAGCCGTTCACGCTGACGCCGGAGATCCCCTTCGTCAACGTGGGCGAGCGCACCAACGTCACGGGCTCGGCCAAATTCCGCCGCCTGATCAAGGAGGGCGACTACGCCGCCGCGCTCGACGTCGCGCGCGACCAGGTGGCGATGGGCGCGCAGATCATCGACGTCAACATGGACGAGGGCCTGCTCGACTCCGAAAAGGCGATGGTCGAGTTCCTCAATCTCGTCGCGGCGGAGCCCGACATCGCGCGCGTGCCGGTGATGATCGATTCGTCGAAATTCTCGGTGATCGAGGCCGGCCTCAAATGCGTGCAGGGCAAGCCCATCGTCAATTCGATCTCGATGAAGGAGGGCGTCGAGAAGTTCATGGCCGACGCGCGCCTCGTGCGCGCCTATGGCGCGGCCGTGGTGGTGATGGCCTTCGACGAAAGCGGGCAGGCGGACAGTTTCGAGCGCAAGGTCGAAATCTGCTCGCGCGCCTACAAGATCCTCACAGAGGACGTCGGCTTCCCGGCCGAGGACGTGATCTTCGATCCCAACATCTTCGCGGTGGCGACGGGCATCGAGGAACACAACAATTACGGCGTCGACTTCATCGAGGCGACGCGCGAGATCCGCACACGCTTTCCTCTTGTCCATATTTCGGGCGGCGTTTCAAATCTCTCTTTCTCGTTCCGCGGCAACGAGCCGGTGCGCGAGGCGATGCACGCCGTGTTCCTCTACCACGCCATCAGGGCGGGCATGGACATGGGCATCGTCAACGCCGGTCAGCTCGCGCTCTATGAGGAGATCGAGCCCGCGCTGCGCGAGGCCTGCGAGGACGTCGTGCTGAACCGCCGGCCCGACGCCGCCGAGCGCCTGCTCGACATCGCCGAAGGTTTCCGCGGCAAGGGCAAGGAGGCGGCGGCAAAAGATCTCGCCTGGCGCGAGCTGCCGGTCGGCAAGCGGCTGGAGCATGCGCTCGTCAATGGCGTGACGGAATATGTCGAGCAGGACGTGGAGGAGGCGCGCGCGGCGTCCGCCCGTCCGCTCGACGTGATCGAAGGCCCGCTGATGGCCGGCATGAACGTCGTCGGCGACCTGTTCGGCGCCGGCAAGATGTTTCTGCCGCAGGTCGTCAAGTCGGCGCGCGTCATGAAGCAGGCCGTCGCCTATCTGCTCCCCTTCATGGAGGAGGAGAAGCGCGCCGGCGGGGCCGCGCGCTCGACCGCCGGCAAGATCCTGATGGCGACCGTGAAAGGCGACGTGCACGACATCGGCAAGAACATCGTCGGCGTCGTGCTCGCCTGCAACAATTACGAGATCGTCGATCTCGGCGTGATGGTGCCGGCGGCGAAGATTCTGGCCACCGCGAAGGAGCTCAAGGTCGACGCCGTCGGCCTTTCGGGCCTGATCACGCCCTCGCTCGACGAGATGTGCTTCGTCGCCGCCGAGATGGAGCGCGAGGGCTTCGACCTGCCGCTGCTGATCGGCGGCGCGACCACGAGCCGCGTGCATACGGCGGTCAAGATCCACCCGAATTATGCGCGCGGCCAGGCGGTCTATGTGACCGACGCGAGCCGGGCCGTCGGCGTGGTGCAGTCTCTGCTCGGCGAGAACGGGCGCGCGACGGCGGCGGCGGTCAAGGCCGAATATGAGAAGCTCGCCGAGACGCACCGGCGCGCCGAAGCCGACAAGCTGCGCCTGCCGATCGCCAGGGCGCGCGCCAACGCGCTGAAAATCGACTGGGCGTCATATGATCCGCCGAAGCCGACCTTTCTCGGCTCGCGCATGTTCAGGAGCTATGACGTCGCGGAGCTCATTCCCTATATCGACTGGACGCCGTTCTTCCAGACCTGGGAGCTGCGCGGGCGCTATCCGCAGATTCTCGACGACGAGAAATTCGGAGCGGCGGCGCGCGCGTTATATGACGATGCTCAGGCCATGTTGCGCCGGGTGGTCGAGGAGCGCTGGTTCGACCCCAAGGCGGTGATCGGCTTCTGGCCGGCGAACGCCGTCGGCGACGACGTCGCGCTTTACGTCGGCGAATCGCGCGCGGAGCGGCTCGCGACCTTCCACATGCTGCGCCAGCAGCTCGCCAAGCGTGACGGGCGGGCCAATGTCGCGCTGTCCGACTTCGTGGCGCCGGTCGAGAGCGGCAAGCGCGATTATCTCGGCGCCTTCGTCGTCACCGCCGGCGCGCAGGAAGGCAAGATCGCCGACCGTTTCGCGAAAGCCAATGACGATTACGGCTCCATTCTGGTCAAGGCGCTCGCCGACCGTATCGCCGAAGCCTTCGCCGAGCGCATGCATGAACGCGTGCGCCGCGAGTTCTGGGCCTATGCGGCGGACGAGACGCTGACCAATGACGAGCGCATCCGCGAAGCCTATCGCGGGATCAGGCCGGCGCCGGGCTACCCGGCCCAGCCCGACCACACCGAAAAGAAGACGCTATTCGAGCTGTTGTCGGCGCCCTCGCGCATCGGCGTCAGGCTGACCGAAAGCTTCGCCATGTATCCGGGCGCGTCGGTGTCGGGGCTTTATTTCGCCCATCCCGAAGCGCGCTATTTCGGCGTCGCCAAGATCGAGCGCGACCAGGTCGAGGATTACGCGCGGCGCAAGGGCATGAGCGTGGCCGAGATGGAGCGCTGGCTCGCGCCGATCCTCAATTACGATCCGGCGACGCTCGCCCAGCCTGCGGCTGCGGAGTAAGCGTGAATTCTTATTTGGCGGCGGCGTTGCGATCGGCGCTCGGCGAGGCGCCGGTCCAGCGGCGGAACCCGCGCCTGACATGCGCATGGTCGCCGAGCAAAGTCTTCGCGCGGCGACGCAAGGCGATCAGGACGGGATCGCCTTCTTCAGCAACCGCGCCGTCGACGACGTCATTTATGAGATCCTCGACGAAAACCTCGCCCCGCTCGCGACCTTCGGCATGGCGGAGTTCAAGGCGCTGCTTGACGCGCAGGAGCCGCAGCCCTCGACGGCCGTCGCCTGACGCGCCGCCGGGGCTTCGCCCTCACACATCGAGGTTCGAAACGCTGAGCGCGTTCTCCTGGATGAATTCGCGGCGCGGCTCCACCACGTCGCCCATCAGCTTGACGAAGATGTCGTCGGCGTCGTCGCCTTCCTTGATCTTCACCTGCAACAGCGTGCGCGCCTCGCGGTCGAGCGTCGTCTCCCAGAGCTGCTCGGCGTTCATCTCGCCGAGACCCTTGTAGCGCTGGATCTGCGAGATGCCTTTCTGGCCCGCGGCCATGACGGCGTCGAGCAGGGCGCCGGGACCGGCGAGCGCGATGTCGTCGGCGCGGCGCAGGAAGCGCACGGGCCTGTCGAAGATCTCGCCGAGCGAGGCCGAACGTTCGTTGAGCCGGCGCGCCTCGATCGAGGCGAGAAGCCCCGCGTCGAGCGTCGCCGCCTGGCGCACGCCGCGCAGCATGCGCGAGAACTGATAGCCGCCGTCGGCGACGCGGCCTTCCCAGCCGCGCTCCATGTCGTCGGCGAGCGTGTCGAGCCGGGCCGCGATCAGCGCCGCGCGGTCCTGCGCCCAGGCTTCGTCGTCAAGGCCGATCGGGCGCAGCGCGCCGGCGATCGCCGCCTGCTCCACCACGACGCGATCGTAGCGCGAATGCAGCGCGGCGAGCAGCTGGCGCACCAGCCGCGCCTCCTCGACCAGCGCGCGCAGATCGCCGCCCGAGCGCTCTTCGCCGGAGGCGAGGCGCAGCACCGCGCCCTCGAGGCCGTTGGAGATCAGATAGTCCTCCCGCGCCCGCTCGTCCTTCAGATATTGCTCGGAGGAGCCGCGCTTGACCTTGTAGAGCGGCGGCTGGGCGATGAACAGATGGCCGCGCTCGATCAGTTCGCGCATCTGGCGGTAGAAGAAGGTCAGCAGCAGGGTGCGGATATGCGAGCCGTCGACGTCGGCGTCGGTCATGATGATGATCTTGTGATAGCGCAGCTTGTCCGGGTTGAAGCGGTCGGACATTTTTTCGTCGCGGCCGATGCCCGTGCCGAGCGCCGTGATCAGGGTGCCGATCTCGGCCGACGACAGCATCTTGTCCATGCGGGCGCGCTCGACGTTGAGAATCTTGCCGCGCAGCGGCAGGATCGCCTGATATTCGCGGTTGCGCCCCTGCTTGGCGGAGCCGCCGGCGGAATCGCCCTCGACCAGAAACAGTTCGGCCTTGGCCGGGTCGCGCTCCTGGCAGTCGGCAAGCTTGCCGGGCAGGTGCGAAATGTCGAGCGCGCCCTTGCGTTGGGTCAGTTCGCGCGCCTTGCGCGCGGCCTCGCGCGCCTGCGCCGCCGTGACGACCTTGCCGACGATGCCGCGCGCCTCCTGGGGATGCTCCTCGAACCAGGCGCCGAGCGCTTCGTTGACGATGTTCTCGACCGCCGGCCGCACCTCGGAGGAGACGAGCTTCTCCTTGGTCTGCGACGAGAATTTCGGGTCCGGCGCCTTGACCGAGAGCACGCAGGTGAGCCCCTCGCGGCAGTCGTCGCCGGAGAGGTCGACCTTCTCGCGCTTTAACAGGCCGGACCGCTCGGCGTAGCCCGTGACCTGGCGCGTCAGCGCGGCGCGGAAGCCCGCGAGATGGGTGCCGCCGTCGCGCTGCGGAATGTTGTTGGTGAAGGCCAGCACGTTTTCATGGTAGGAATCGTTCCACCACAGCGCGACCTCGACCGTGATGGCGTCGCGCTCGCCCTTCATGATGAGCGGCTTGCCGATGAGCGGCGTCTTGGCGCGGTCGATATAACGCACGAAGGCTTCGAGCCCGCCTTCATAGTGCAGCGTCTCGGTGCGGGGCTCCGCGCCGCGCGCGTCGGAAAGCTCGATGCGCACGCCCGAGTTCAGGAAGGCGAGTTCGCGCAGGCGCCGCTCGATGATCGCGAAATCATAGTCGGTTTTGGTGAAGGTCTGCGGCGAGGCGAGAAAGCGCACTTCCGTGCCGCGCTTCGGCCGGCCGCCCTCGAGCGGCGCGGGCCCGACGACGGAAAGCCGGTCGACCGCCTCGCCATGGGCGAATTCGATGAAATGCTCGCGTCCGTCGCGCCAGATGCGCATCCTGAGCCAGGTGGAGAGCGCATTGACGACCGAGACGCCGACGCCATGCAGGCCGCCCGAGACCTTGTAGGAGTTCTGGTCGAATTTTCCGCCGGCGTGGAGCTGGGTCATGATGACCTCGGCCGCCGACACGCCTTCCTCGGAATGGATGTCGGTCGGCACGCCGCGCCCGTCGTCGGTGACGGTCACCGAGCCGTCGGCGTTGAGCGTGACCGTCACCTTCGTGGCGTGGCCGGCGAGCGCCTCGTCGATGGCGTTGTCGACGACCTCATAGACCATGTGGTGCAGGCCCGAGCCGTCGTCCGTGTCGCCGATATACATGCCGGGGCGCTTGCGCACGGCGTCGAGGCCGCGCAGCACCTTGATGGAGTCGGCGCCATAGGCGGAGGCTGCGTCCGCGGGATCGAGGGCGGGCGAGGCGGCGGGTTCGGCCATGAAGCTTTCGGACTTTCCAAAGCGACGCCAGAGAGGCCGGACCGAAGGAAGACTGCGCCTTCAGGCCGGAAAAAGCGTCGGAAACAAAGCGTTAGAGGGCTGCGCCCGGCTGTCGGAGGCGCCGCGCCGGACGGCGGCGCGGCCTGCGGCGGCCGGAGGGCGTCAAGCCCTTCGGGATTATAGCCGAAAGAGGCATGAAGGTCATGTTTTTATTTATCTTTTCGTCGATTTTAGACGGCCGGCGGCGGCCTGTGGAGGAGCTGGCCACAGGACCCTTGGCCGGGGCCTGAACGCAGTCGGGGGCGGACGCCAGGCGAGCGTCCGCCCCCGGGATCTGCGCAGCGCCTCAAGCCGCCCGGCCAAGGCGCGGGCGCGCCTTACGCCGCCGCCCGCACGCCGGACTCGCCGATGATCAGGCCCCTGTCGTCGACCCCGATCCGCACGCGCTCGCCGTCATGGACCTTGCCGGACAGAATCGCCTCGGCGAGCGGATCCTGAAGATTCTTCTGGATCGCCCGCTTCAGCGGCCGCGCCCCATAGGCCGGATCGTAGCCCTTCTCGGCCAGCCAGTCGCGCGCCTCGGGCGTCAGCTCCAGCACGATCTTGCGGTCCTCGAGCAGCTTGTCGAGCCGCTTCAGCTGGATGTCGACGATCGCGCCCATGTCCTCGCGGCGCAGCCGGTGGAACAGGATGATCTCGTCGATGCGGTTCAGGAACTCGGGGCGGAAATGCGCCCGAACCACCTGCATCACCTCCGACTGCACGGCGCCCGAATCCTCGCCCTCCTTCTGCAGCACCAGATATTCGGCGCCAAGGTTCGACGTCATGATGATCAGCACGTTGCGGAAATCGACCGTGCGCCCCTGGCCGTCGGTCAGGCGGCCGTCGTCGAGCACCTGCAACAGGATGTTGAAGACGTCGGGGTGGGCCTTCTCGATCTCGTCGAACAGCACGACCTGATAGGGCCGACGGCGCACGGCCTCCGTCAGCGCCCCGCCTTCGTCATAGCCGACATAGCCGGGGGGCGCGCCGATCAGGCGCGAGACCGAGTGCTTCTCCATGTACTCCGACATGTCGATGCGCAGCAGCGCGTTCTCGTCGTCGAACAGGAAGGCGGCGAGCGCCTTGGTCAGCTCGGTCTTGCCGACGCCGGTCGGGCCGAGGAACATGAACGAGCCGATCGGCCGGTTCGGGTCCTGCAGGCCGGCGCGGGCGCGGCGCACCGCGGTCGAGACGGCGGCGACCGCCTCCTTCTGGCCGACGACGCGACGGATCAGCTCCTCCTCCATGGCGAGCAGCTTCTCGCGTTCGCCCTCGAGCATCTTGTCGACCGGGATGCCGGTCCAGCGCGAGACGACCTGGGCGATGTGCTCGGGCGTCACCGCCTCCTCGACGAGCACGCCGGCGCGCTTCGATTCGATCTCGGCGAGCTGGCGTTCGAGGTCGGGGATCACGCCATAGGCGAGCTCGCCGGCGCGCTGATACTCGCCGCGCCGCTGCGCCTGGGCCAGCTCGGTGCGCGCCGCCTCGAGCTGCTCCTTGATCTTCTGCTCGTCGCCGAGCTTGCCCTTCTCGGCCTGCCAGCGGGCGGTCAGCGCCGCCGATCTCTCCTCGAGCTCGGCGAGCTCGGCGTCGAGGCGCGAAAGCCGGTCCTTCGAGCCCGAGTCGGTCTCCTTCTTCAGCGCCTCCTGCTCGATCTTGAGCTGGATGATGCGCCGGTCGAGCTCGTCGAGCTCCTCGGGCTTCGAATCGATCGCCATGCGCAGCCGCGCCGCCGCCTCGTCGATCAGGTCGATCGCCTTGTCGGGCAGGAAGCGGTCGGCGATATAGCGGTTCGACAGCGTGGCCGCCGCGACGATCGCCGCGTCGGTGATGCGCACGCCATGGTGCAGCTCGTATTTCTCCTTGAGCCCGCGCAGGATCGAGATGGCGTCAGCCACGGTCGGCTCGGAGACGAACACCGGCTGGAAGCGCCGCGCCAGCGCCGCGTCCTTCTCGACATGCTTGCGATATTCGTCGAGCGTGGTCGCGCCGACGCAATGCAGCTCGCCGCGGGCGAGCGCGGGCTTTAAAAGGTTCGAAGCGTCCATCGCCCCGTCGGCCTTGCCGGCGCCGACCAGCGTGTGCATCTCGTCGATGAACAGGATGATCCCGCCCTCGGCCGAGGAGACCTCGGTCAGGATGGCCTTGAGGCGCTCTTCGAACTCGCCGCGATATTTGGCGCCGGCGATGAGCGCGCCCATGTCGAGCGCCAGCAGCTTCTTGTCTTTCAGGCTTTCGGGCACGTCGCCGTTGACGATGCGCAGCGCCAGGCCCTCGACGATCGCCGTCTTGCCGACGCCCGGCTCGCCGATCAGCACCGGATTGTTCTTGGTGCGGCGCGACAGCACCTGAATCGTGCGGCGGATTTCCTCGTCGCGGCCGATGACCGGATCGAGCTTGCCGGAGCGCGCCGCCTCGGTCAGGTCGCGCGTATATTTCTTCAGCGCGTCATAGGCGTTCTCGGCGGTGGCGTTGTCGGCGGTGCGGCCCTTGCGCAGCTCCTCGATCGCCTTGTTGAGGTTCTGCGGCGTGACGCCGGCGCGTTCGAGGATCTTCGCGGCCTCGGAATTCTTCTCCATGGCCAGCGCGAGCAGCAGCCGTTCGACGGTGACATAGGAGTCGCCCGCCTTCTCGGCGATCTTTTCGGCGCCTTCGAACACGCGCGCGAGCGGCGGGGTCATATAGACCTGACCCGCGCCCGAGCCCTCGATCTTCGGCAGCTTGGCGAGCGCGAGCTCGGTCGCCGTCAGCGCGTCGCGCGAGCGTCCGCCGGCGCGGTCGATGAGGCCCGCCGAAAGGCCCTGCTCGTCGTCGAGCAGGACTTTCAGGAGATGTTCGGGCGTGAACTGCTGATTGCCTTCGCGCATGGCGAGGGACTGCGCGCTCTGGACGAAGCCCCGGGCGCGTTCGGTGTATTTTTCGAAATTCATTGGATCTGTCTCCCCCGCCGTCTTCTTCCCCCGGCGCGGTCCAGCGTGGAAGCGATGGCGTCAAAAGCGGCGGCCGAAGCCGCGGCGTCCGAGAATATGTAGGAAGAAGACGCTCTGACGAAAGGGTGGAAGCCTAAAAAATAGGCATAATCTTGCGTCGCCGTCAGGCCGGGGCCGGGCGGGGACGCGCCGTCCTGCGCGGCGCCGACTCGCGCCTCACCAGCGGCACACGCGGCGCCGGCCCCATGGCGTCCATTCCCACCAGCAGCGGGTGGGCGCGGCGCGGCGGATCGGCACGCAGCGGCCCCAGGCGTCGCGGGTCCAGCCGGGGCCGCAGCCGCGGGCGACCTGCGTCGTCTGCATCGCCGGCGGCAGGGGCGCGGGCGTGGCCGGCAGGGCCTGCGCCTCGAACGCCGCCGCGCCGAAGGCGAGCGCGCCGAGCGCCAGTGCTGTCGTCGTTCTCATGATTCCACCCGATCCCGCAATGCTCGTGCGGCGGATGGAACATCTTCTCCGCCGCCGGCGCAACCGGGCGGGCGGCTGTTTTCCCATATTTGACGGGATCACGCGAAAGTGGCGGCGAGGGTCCGTCCGGCTCAGTCGCCGACCGGGTCGCGCGCCTCGCCCTGCGCCTCGGCGTTCTCATGCGCGTCGCCGCCGGCCATCTCGGCCTTGGTGCGGCGGCGCCGGCGCGGGCGCAGATGGAAGCCCGCGGCCGCCTCGCGGTCGGCGTCGGCGCGGTCCTCGCCCGGCGGCGGCGCGAAAGGTTCGAGCGTCGCGGCGGCGGCGCCGAAATCCTCGGCGGGCGTCTCGGCGGCGCGGACGGGGCCGGTGATGAAGGCCGGCAGCGTCGGGGCCGGGGCTTCGGCGCCTTCAGCGGCGCGCTCGGCGCGGAATTCGCGATTGCGGCGCGGCGGGCGCGACTCAGGGTCGCGCGGGGCGAAGTCGCGCGGCTGGTTTTCGCGCGGCTGGCGGTCCGGGCGGGCGCCGTCCTGTCTCGGCCCATCCTGTCTCGGACTATCCTGGCGCGGCCCGTCCTGTCTCGGCCCGTCCTGGCGCTGATCCTGGCCATAGCCGCCGGCGCGCTCCTGATAGGGCGGCCTCTGGTTATGCGGCGGGCGGTCGGTCTGGTTTTGCGGAAAGAAGGCGCGGTCGGCCGAAGGCTGCGGCCCGGCGCCGGGGACGAAATTCGGCTGCGGCGCGGAGAAGCGCTCCGGCGGCGAGGCGAAACGGTCAGGCAGGGCGGCGAAATCGTCGTCGCCGTCATAATCGTCGACGAGCGCCTCGCCGGACTGGCGGGGGTAGCCGCCCTGAAGCTGCGCCTGCGCCTGGGCGATGATGCGGAAATAATGCTCGGCGTGCTGGAGATAGCTTTCGGCCGTGACGGGATCGCCCGACGACTGCGCGTCGCGCGCGAGCTGCAGGTATTTTTCGCCGATATGATGCGCCGTGCCGCGGATCTTCACGTCCGGACCGTTCGATTCATAGGAGCGCGTCAGCGGATTGGGGCCTTTGCGGTTGTTGTTCGGCCGCCCGCGCATGCGTTTGTTGTTCTGTCCGGGTCTCATCGATGATCCTTGCGTGGCGCCGACGCGCCGACCCGGCCGTCCGCGGCCGTGTCGTTCCAAACCAGAGAGCGTTGGCGCGCTGCTTCTGCTGGCTCTCCGGCGATTGAGGGACGCGCGCAAGGCGTCGCCTCGTCTGTCCCTTGATCCTCAAAGCCTCAGGATCAGGGAATTCTGGGAAAGTCGCCCAAACCCGCCGTCGACGGCCATGTCGCATGAAGACATGACCGCAAAACAGGCCCGGCCGGAAACAGGATCGACGTGCCGAGAGCCGCAAATCATGCGAAGACGAAAACGTCTCGACGCATACGCGGCGACTTACGGCAAAACAGCGATCCCTGTTGCGAGAAACTATCGTTTTTCGTCAAACGCGCCAAGCGTTTTTCGAGCGGACGCGTTTTTCGCTCCCAATCGTTTCTGAGCGGGACGCGTCACGGCCCGAAGCGGCCTCAGGCCGGCCTCCTCCGGTCCAGCATGACGCGCCGTCGGCGCGACCCTCCGGCCCAGCGTAACGCGCCGTCGGCGCAAACGGCGCCATGGCCGCGCACCGCGCCTCAACCCCCACTCGTCAGGAGGCGGTTTCGGCGAGGATAATACGGTCCAAGCCGTTGAGGTCAAGTCGCAAACGCCGCTCGCCGAAGCCCGCCGCGCACAGCAGCGCGTCGACCTCGCGCGCCTGCGCGCAGCCGATTTCGAGCGCGAGCAGGCCGCCGCGCCCGAGCAGGCGAAAAGCCTGTGGAATCAGCGCGCGATAGGCGTCGAGCCCGTCCATGCCGCCGTCGAGCGCCAGCATCGGGTCATAAAGCCGCGCCTCGGGCGCGAGCGTCGCGATGTCGTCATGGGCGATATAGGGCGGATTGGAGACGACGAGGTCGAAGGCGCCCGAGAGCGGCGCCGCCCAGTCGGCCTGCGCGATCGCCGCGCGCGGGCCGAGTCCGAGCCGGCGAAGATTTTCGCGCGCGAGCGCGCAGGCCTCAAAGGAGCGGTCGACGCCGACGCCGAAGGCGTTCGGCAGCTCAAGCAGAAGCGCGGCGAGAATTGCGCCGGAGCCCGCGCCAAGGTCGAGGATGCGCCAGTCCCGGTCGCGCGCCGGGCCGACGCGCTCCAGCACGGCTTCGACGAGCGTTTCAGTGTCGGGCCGCGGGTCGAGCGTCGCCGCCCCGAGCCGGAAGGACGCGCCCCAGAATTCGCGCGCGCCAAGAATGCGTGACACCGGCTCGCGGGCGAGGCGGCGGCGGGCGAGGCCCTGCAGCCGCACGGCGCCCGCCGCGCCGAGCGGAGCGTCGGGATCGCGGATCAGCGTGGCGTGGTCGATGTCGAGCGCGGCGAAGAGAAGAAGCCGCGCGTCGAGGTCCGGCGTCGCGACGCCCGAGGCGCGGAGGGCTGCGGCGAGCGCGCGCCGCGCCGCCTCGCGCCCCTGCGCGGCGTCGGGCGCAAACTCCGCCGCGGCCCCGGCGACCGCCGGCGTCACCCCTGCGGCCGGGCGGCGTCGAGGAGAACACGGGTCAGCCGGGCTGCGAAATCGGACGCGTTCTGGGGCTTTTCGCCCTCCATCAGCCGGGCCTCGTCCAACAGCAGCCAGGAAATATCCTCGAGCCTCTGCCTGTCCGGGGCGTCGAGGTTTTGCGCCAGCGCCTTGATGAGCGGATGCTTCGGATTGACCTCGAGCACGGGCTTGGCTGCGGCGCCAAGCTGGCCGTGCTCGGCCAGAAGCTGCTCGAGCCTGCGGTCGAAGCCGCGCTCCGGGGCGACGAGGCAGGCCGGGCTCTGGGCGAGGCGGTCCGAGGCGCGCACCTCCTCGACCGCGCCGTCGAGCGTCTGCTTCATGAAGGCGAAGAGCGCCGCGAGATCGGGGGCGCGGGCCTCGTCTGCGCCGGCCGTTTCGGGCGTCTCCGTCTCTTTTTCGAGCAGCGGAATGCCGGAGATGTCGGCCGCGCCCTGGGTCACGGATTTGAACGGCTTGCCTTCATAGCCCACGGCGGTCGAGACCCAGAAGGCGTCGATCGGATCGGGCAGCAGCAGCACTTCCACGCCGCGCGCCGAAAATCCTTCGAGCTGCGGGCTCGCGGCGAGGCGCTTCAGATCGTCGCCGAGCAGGTAGTAAACGGCGGTCTGATTCTCGCGCAGGCCGGCCACATAGTCCTTCAGCGTGCGCGCGCCGTCGGGGTGGGTCGAAGTCGCGAAGCGCGCGACGGAAAAAAGCTGGTCGCGCTTTTCGGGCGCTTCATAGAGCCCTTCCTTGAGCACGGCCCCGAAATTCCGCCACACGGCGTCGAATTTCTCCGGGTCGGCTCCGGCGAGCCGCGTCAGCTCCTGCAGGATGCGGCCGGCCACGGCTTTCCTGATCGCGCCGAAGACGGGGCTCTCCTGAATCATCTCGCGCGAGACGTTGAGCGGGATGTCGGCCGAATCGACCACGATTTTGACGAAGCGCAGCCAGCGCGGCAAAATCTCGGCGTCGTCCGTGATCAGCACATGGCGCACATAAAGCTTGCCGCGGCCCTGCCGCTCCGGGCTGAACAGGTCGAGCGGGCGCGAGGACGGCACGAAGGCCAGGACCGTATATTCATGGCGCCCCTCGGCGCGCCAGTGCGCCGTCAGCGCCGGCTCGTCGAACTGGCCGGACAGGGTGCGGTAGAAATCGGCGTAGTCTTCGGGCGTGATGGCGCTGCGCGGCTTGGTCCAGAGCGCCTGGCCGTCCGAGAGGCGGCGCGGCTCGCCGCCCGGCGCCTCAAGGAGATCGACGGGCGCGGCGAGCGCGCTCGAATGTTCGCGCACGATCCGCTCGATCCTGTCGGCGTCGAGATAGTCCTTCGACTCGTCGTTGAGATGAAGCACGACGCGCGTCCCATGCGCCGGCGCGGCCTCGCGCGCGACGGGCGCGACGCTGAACGAGCCCTTGCCGTCGGAGCTCCACAAAAAGGCTTCGTCGGCCCCGGCGCGGCGCGAATAGACGTCGACGCGGGAGGCGACCATGAACGCCGAATAAAAGCCGATGCCGAACTGGCCGATGAGGTCGGCCTGCGGGGTCCTGCGGCCGACGGCGTCGTCGGGCGCGTCGTGCGGCTCGTCGTCGGCGCTTGCGCCGTCGCCCTCGGGCTTCGCGCCGAGCCGGTCGAGAAAGGCCCGCGTGCCCGAGCGCGCGATGGTGCCGAGCGATTCGGCGAGCTCCTCGCGCGTCATGCCGACGCCATTGTCCTCGACCGACAGGAGACCGGCCTCTTTGTCGAGCGTCACGACGATGCGCGGCGGCGCGGCGAGCGCCGGATCCGTCAGCGCCTCATAGCGCAGCTTCTCGCAGGCGTCGGCGGCGTTGGACAGAAGCTCGCGCAGGAAAATGTCGCGGTCGGAATAGATCGAATGCACCATGAGGTGCAGCAGCCGCGCGACGTCCGCCTGAAAGGCCTGTGTGCTTCCCGCAGCTTCGCTCATGTGACGGCTTGCTCCCAAAATCAGTTTTCGCGCGCTGATATCGGCCCTGCGGCGGCGGCGCGCAAGACCCTGCGCGCAACGCCCGCAAGGCCGGCGCAAGCTTTGTCGCACAAGCGTCAGAAAGCCCTTGCCGCCGCCATGGCCGCGCGCGATGATCGCCCATCCGTTCGATCTGGCCCTTCGACGCATCCAGCCTCTAACAGAATCGGCGCGACATGAGCGATCGGGAGACAGCCGAGGACAGCCGGGAGTTCGCCGCGCCTTTTCCGGCCGAGACGCGGCGAGGAGGCCCCTTTCCCGAGCGACAGTTTCCCGAGCGACAGTTTCCCGAGCGACAGTTTCCCGAACGACAGTTTCCCGAACGACAGTTTCCTGAACGTCAGGCGTTCGTCGTCGACGGGCCGGCGCCGCGCGGCGCGGGAGAAATCGTCTCCTTTGACCGGTTCGAGCTGCGCGCGCTCCTTGATCTCTATGGCCGCAAGGTGGCGGACGGCGAATGGCGCGACTATGCGCTGGATTTTTTGCGCGACAGGGCCGTGTTCTCGGTCTATCGCCGCGCCTGCGAATGCGCGCTCTACCGAATCGAAAAGACGCCGAAGCTCGCCCGCCGCCAGGGCGCCTATGCGGTCGTCGCCTCGGGCGGGGTGACGCTGAAACGCGGCCATGATCTCGCCCGCGTCCTCGCCGTGCTGGACCGCAGGCTGAAGCTTGTGTCGGGCTGACGCGCGTCCCGGCTGCGCGGCGAGGGGAGCCTGAGAACACAAGCACGCGCGCCAAAGGCGCAAAAAGAAAGGCCCCGCGCGGGGCCTTTCTGGTTTCAGTCTTGCAGCTTTCAGTCTTGCAGCTTTCAGCCGCGCGGCGCAGGCCGCGGCTCAGTTGTTGCGGTCGCCGCTGAGGAAGAGCAGCGACTGGAAGATGTTGATGAAGTCGAGATAGAGCATCAGCGCGCCGTTGATCGACTTCTTGGTCGCGACTTCATAATCGTCGCTCGCGTAATACATCTCCTTGATCGCCTGCGTGTCCCAGGCGGTGAGGCCGGAGAAGATCAGCACCGACAGGATCGACAGGCCGAACTGGAAGGCGGAGCTCTGCACGAACAGGTTGACGAGGCTCGCGATCACGAGGCCGATCACGCCCATGACCAGGAACGCGCCCATCGCGGAGAGGTCGCGCTTGGTCGTGTAGCCATAGAGGCTGAGGCCGCCGAAGGCCGCCGCCGTGATGAAAAAGGCGCGCGCCACCGACGTTCCGGTGTAGACCAGAAGGATCGAGGACAGCGACAGGCCCATGGTCGCCGCGAAGGCGAAGAACATGGTCCGCGCCGACGACGCCGACATCGAGTTGATGCGGAACGAGAAGAACAGCACGAAGGCGAGCGGCGCCAGCATCACCACATAGCGCAGCGGGCTGCTGTAAAGGGCGGCGCCGAGCGCCGTCAGCGGGATCGAGCCCATCTTGGCGACAGCCATGGACGGGTCGCCGGCGACGGCCAGCATGTTGACGCCGAGCGCGACAAGGCCGGTGAGGGCGAGGCCGATCACCATGTTGTTGTAGACGCCCAGCATGTAGGAGCGCAGGCCCTGGTCGATCTCAAGGCGACCGGCCCGCGCGACGCCCTGGCCCCAGCGGGCGCTTGCGTTGCGGTCGAAGTCGGACATGAATTTCCTCAAAAAGTTCGATTGGGGAGGCGGGCCGCCTCCGGCCGCCGCCGTCGTGGGCGGACATAAGGGCAATATGGCCCAGCCTTCGGGGCGCCACAAGGTCGGCGGACATGAACAATACTTAAGGTTTCCGGCGCCGCGCAGCCCGGCCGGCCGGGCGAGGGCTTCAGCGCGGCTCACGATGCGGCTTCAGCCGCTCCTGGCAGTGGCGCAGCGTGCGCGCGAGCGATTTTTCGACGGCGCTGACGCTGATCTCCATGGCGGCGGCGATCTCGGCGTGCGGCGCGCCGTCGATGCGGTGCATCAGGAAGATCGTCCGGGCGCGGGGCGAAAGCTCGCCGAGCGCCCGGTCGAGCGCGGCGACGGCCTCGCGCCCCTCGATTTCGGCTCCCGACTCCGGCTGCGGCGCGGCGATCTGCTCGGGCAGCACCCGGCCCAGCAGCCGACGCCGCCGCGCCGACATCAGGCTGCGGTCGATGGCGGCGTTGCGCGCCGCCGCGTAGAGCAGGCGCGTGTCGGCCTCGGGCGAGCCGCGCCCGCCCGACTGCAGCACATTGGCGAAGACGTCCTGCACGATGTCGGCGGCGACGTCGCGGTCGCGCACGCGCCGCGCCACGATCGCCTCCATGCGCGCGCGATGCTGCGCGAAAAGACGCCCGAGCGTCGCCCGCCAAAGGTTCATCGGGGAACGCCCGATCGTTCCGCGCGAACGGCGGTCGTCACATGCGCAAAACTCATCGGGGCGGATCTGACGTCAGGTTGCTTCGCCGGGGCAGAATACTTTTGGCTGGAGCGAAAGCAATAAGTATAGTTTGTAGTTAATCTAATTTAATTCTGACGCCGGATTGAATAGGCGGGCGCAGGCGCCGCCGGCGCCCGCCCGCCGGGGGGCTATCGGTATCCCTCCTCTGCCAGCACCTGGCGCACCGCCGGGCGGGCGCGCATGCGCTCGTAATGGGCGCGGCAGTTCGGCGGCAGGGTCATCTGCGTCTTGTCGGCCCAGAACTCGACATAGAACAGCGCCGCGTCGGCGATCGAGAAAGCGCCCGCGACATAATCCGCGCCGGCGATCTCGCCGTCGACCGTCTCGAGCGCGCGCGTCACGATCTCGCGCCCTTCGGCCTTCACCGCTTCGACGTCCCTGCCTTTCGTGACATAATTCTCGGCCGTGAAGACGCGGCGGAATCCTTCGCCGTGGATGTGGCGGGTGGCGAAGCTCAGCGTCTCGAGGGCGAGCTGCGCCGCCGCCGGGTCTTCCGGCAGCAGCTTGCGGCGGGGGTAGGTCTTCGCGATCCACAGGGCGATGGAGACGAAGTCGGTCAGCGCGGTCCCGTCGTCGAGCACGAGCGTCGGAATCGTGCCGTGGGGGTTGATGGCGAGATAGTCGGGCTTCAGATTGTCGCCCCTGACGAGATTGACGACATGGGCCTCGAACACGAGGCCCGCCTCCTCGAGAAGGATGTGGATTCCCGTCGAGCAGGAGCCGGGCGTCATATAGAATTTCATGGGACGTGGATTTTCATGGGAGGCGCCGCCCTGAACGCCCGGAGGCGGGCGGCTGATGAGATCGGAGCCGGCACGCAAGAGGGGCGCCAGCCCGCCGCGGATTGATCGCGCGCATGTCGCGTCGGCGCGCCCGGCGCTAGCCTCGCGTCCACAAGAGAACACGCATGCAGGGAGAAGACGCATGAACGACATGACCCCGCCGCGCGCGGCGGACGAGTTCTGGACGCCCGAGGCGTTCGAGGCGCAGATCCGCGCCGTCGGCGCCGAACGCTATCATGACAAGCATCCGTTCCATAAGCTGCTGCATGGCGGCAGGCTGAACAAGGGGCAGGTGCAGGCCTGGGCGCTCAACCGCTACTGCTATCAGGAGGCCGTGCCGCGCAAGGACGCGGCGCTGATGAGCCGCACCCATGACCGCGCGCTGCGGCGCGAATGGATCAGCCGCATTCACGACCATGACGGCCTCGGCGCGGAGGAGGGCGGCATCGAGCGCTGGCTCGTGCTCACCGACGGGCTCGGGCTCGAGCGCGACTATGTCATGTCGCGCCGCGGCGCCCTGCCGGCGACGCGCCACGCCGTCGAAGCCTATGTCCATTTCGTGCGCGAGCAGCCGCTGACCGTCGCCGTCGCGTCCTCGCTGACCGAGCTGTTCGCGCCCTCGATCCATCGCGAGCGCATCGCCGGCATGCTCGAGAACTATGATTTCATCAGCGATCGCGTGATGGCCTATTTCAAGCGCCGCCTGTCGCAGGCGCCGGCCGACGCCGATTTCGCGCTTCAATATGTGAAGTCGCATGCCGCGACCCGGGCCGAGCAGGAGGCCTGCGTCGCCGCCGTGCGCTTCAAATGCGACGTGCTCTGGGCCCAGCTCGACGCGCTTCACCACGCCTATGTGACGCCGGGCCTCATTCCGCCGGGGGCTTTCGTTCCGCAATAGGGCTTGCGCCGCGCCGCGCCGCGCGCGAGACCCTTCGCGGGTTTCTGATCGTGAGGCGGCGCTTGCATGGCGGCGAAGGTCAGGCGCGTCGCGCGCCATTCCTCGAAATTCGTGGTTCTTGCGGCGGTCGTCGGCAATCTTCTCGTCGCCGCGACGAAATTCGCCGCGAGCGTCCTCACCGGCAGCTCGGCCATGCTGAGCGAGGGCGTCCATTCGCTCGTCGACACCGGCAACGAGCTGCTGCTCCTTTACGGCATGCGCCGCTCGACGGCGCGGCCCGACCGGCTGCACCCGCTGGGGTACGGGCGCGAGCTTTATTTCTGGTGCTTCGTCGTCGCCATCCTGGTCTTCGCGCTCGGCGCCGGCGTGTCGATCTATGAAGGCGTCGCCCGCCTCGCCGATCCCGCGCCGGTCGAGAATCCGCGCCTCGTCTATGCGGTGCTGGCCTTTTCCGCCCTGTTCGACGGGGCGAGCTGGCTGATCGCGCTGCGCAGCTTCCGCGCCGAGCGGCCGGGCGTCGGCCTGTTGCAGGCGGTGCGCGAGAGCAAGGACCCGCCGACCTTCATGGTGCTGTTCGAGGACAGCGCCGCGCTGATCGGCCTTGCCGTCGCCTTTCTCGGAACCTTCCTGTCGTCCTCGCTCGAGCGGCCCGAATTCGACGGCGCGGCCTCGATCCTGATCGGCTTCGTGCTGGCCGGAACCGCCTTCGCCCTCGCGCGCGAAACGAAGGACCTCTTGATCGGCGAGGCCGCCGACGCCGACGCGATCGCCGAGATCCTGCGCGTCGCCGAGGGCGTGAACGGCGTCGACGGCGCGAACGGCGCGCTCGCCGTGCATCTTGCGCCGGATCAAATCCTCGTCGCGCTCAGCGTCGAATTCTCCGACGCGCTGACCGCGCCGCAGATCGAGGCCTGCGTCGTCGAGATCGAGCGCCGCGTCAGGGACGAATCGCCCGAAGTCGTCACGCTGTTCGTCAAGCCCCAGACCGGCGCCGGATGGCGCGCGGCCTATGAGCGCCGTTTCGGCGGAGCGTGAGGCGACGGGCGGAGTGCGCCCGCATTGGCGCTTTTGCGACAGGGATGTCGGGTTTCGGCTAAAGCCGCGCCCCTGCGACGCGCTTCGCCGTCCCGAACGCGCCCCAAAAACCCGCGGCACGGGAATTGAACTCTTCTAAATCATGTCGACAACCACGCGGCCTGATCGGAATGACTCAATCCTCGTCCTCGCTGGACCTGCCCATCGTCTATAAATATCACGTCTTCGCCTGCTTCACGAAGCGTCCGCCCGGCCATCCGCGCGGAAGCTGCATGGAGAACGGCGCGCAGCCCCTGTGGGACCGTCTCGCGCGCAGGCTCGACGCGGAGCGCAATCCCGACGTCTGCATGACGTCGTCGGGCTGCCTCGGCTTCTGCCGCGCCGGCCCGCTGATGGTCGTCTATCCCGAGGGGATCTGGTACCACCCGGAGACGGTCGAAGACATCGACGAGATCGTCGAGAAGCATTTCAAGGGCGGCGCGCCGGTCGAGCGGCTGATCATCGTGCCGAACCCATGAACAAGCGCGGCGCGGCGGGGAGCCTGTTTTTCCGTCGCCGGCCGGCGCCCGGACTCGCCCGGGCGCAATCTTTCCTTTGACGCATCGGCCGGCCGCAGGGCGCGTTTCGGCGCGCCGGCGCCAAGGGCCGCAGGAGGTCCACATGCTGGAGACAGCCATCGTCGGCGGCGGATTGTGCGGGCTGAGGCTCGCCGCCGCGCTCGAAGCGCAGGGCCGCGATTTCGCGGTGTTCGAGGCGCGCCCGCGCCTTGGCGGCCGCATTCTGTCGGAGCCTTCGCAAAAGGCCGGCATGCGGCTCGATCTCGGCCCGACCTGGTTCTGGCCGGACACGCAGCCGAAAATCACGCGGCTCGTCGCCGAGCTCGGCCTGAAGGCGTTTCCCCAGCACGACGAGGGCGACGTGCTGCGCCTCGACGAGTTCGACAAAAAGGCGCAGCGCGCGGCCGGCGAAAGCGTCCATGGCGGCGCGCGCCGCCTTGAGGACGGCATGGCGAGCCTCGCCGAGGCGCTGATCGCCAGGGTGCAGTCGCAGCGTTTCCGCCTGAAGGCCGAGCTCAGGGCGGTGAAAGATTGCGGCGATCATGTCGAGCTCGCCTTCATCGAGAACGGCGCGCCCGTCACGGTCGCGGCGAAGCAGGTCGTGCTGGCGCTGCCGCCGCGCCTGCTCGAACAGAACGTCGTGTTCGGGCCGGCGCTCGACGCGCATCTCGTTGAGGCGATGCGCGAGACCTACACCTGGATGGCGGCTGAAGCGAAGATCGTGACGGCCTTCGACGCGCCGCTGTGGCGCGAGACCGGCGCCTCCGGCAACGCTTTCGTCACCCATGCCGACGCCACGCTATATGAAATCTTCGACGCCTGCGACGCCTCGGGTAAAAAGGCCGCGCTCGGCGCCTTCGTGGCTCTGCCGGCGGAGCTGCGCAAGGCGTTCTCGGTCGGCCTGCCGCTGCTCGCCGGCAATCAGATCGAGCAGGTCTTCGGCGCGAAGGTGGACGGCGGCGAACAGCATTTCCAGGACTGGGCGGAAGAAGGCTTCACCGCCTCGGCGCGCGATCTTGTTCCGCCGGGCGAGCATCCGGCCTATGACAACCCCCATCTGCGCCAGGCGGCGTGGGAAGGCCGGCTCCTGTTCGGCGGCTCGGAGACGGCGGCCTCGGCCGGCGGCTATATGGAGGGCGCGCTCGACGCGGCCGAGAGGCTCGCGCGCGACATTTCCCGTTTCGCGCCGCAGGCCGACCTGACCCTGCCCAACGAGGCCGCTCTGGCCGAATTCGGCAAATGGGCGGCGCGCCGCCAGTCGCAGCTTCTCGCCGCCTATCGCGTCGAGCTCAACAGGCTGCTCGCGAGCCCGGACAAGGAGATCGTCACCCAGCGCGCCATGCTGGCGGCCATGGACGGCGTCTTCGCCGAGGCGCTGCGCGAGCTCGACCGGCTGCCGCTCGACCTTTCCGCCGTCAGGGTGGAGCTTGGCCGCGCCGAGCTGACCCCGCGCGTGCTCAAATATTTCGACGGCTTCTTCCAGTCTCTGCTCGACGGCGTGACGCGCTTCAACCGCACCTCCTGCGCGCTGTCGAATTTCCCGGGCGAGCACAAATTGTCGAAGGATTATGTGCAGGCCATCCTGCTCGACCTCGCCGCCGCCTGGCGCGAGTTCTGCCTGATGGTCAATGACCTGCTCGTCGCCCGCATCGAGGAGGAGGCGCCGGCCGCCTCGGCGTGACCGGCGCGCGGAGCTTGCGGAACGCGGCTATTCGGCCGCGAGCGTCTTGAGCCTGTCGCTGAGCGTCAGCGACAGAAGCGAGGCTTCATAACGGCCGGTCACGACCTCGACATAGGCGGCGCGCTCGCCCTTCGCCGCCTCTGCGAGCGCGGCGTCGAGCGCGCCGCAGGTCTCGACGCGCGCGCAGAACCAGCCGTCGCAGCCGAACGCCCGCGGCAGCTCGGCGTAGCGCCAGCGGGCGACGTCGTTATAGGCGATCTCCGGGTCCTTGCAGAGCAGGCGCTCGATCAGATAGCCGTCATTGTTCAGCACGAAGATGATCGGCCGCAGCCCGAGCCGCGCGAACTGGCCGAGCTCCTGGACGCTCACCTGATGCGAGCCTTCGCCGGTGATGAGGATGACGCGCCGCGCGGGCGCCGCGACGGCCATGCCGAGCGCCGCGGGCGTCGCCCAGCCGATCGCGCCCCAGAGCGCCTGATTGTAGAAATTGGCGCCCCTCGGCATGCGCGCGAAGCCGAGCCCCATGGAGGCGGTGCCCGTCTCGGCGACGACGACGTCGTTCTCGCGGAAAAAGCGCTCCCAGCGCGGATAAAGCGCGCCGGCCGTGATGGGATCGTCGCCCGAGCCTTCGGGCGCGGGCCGCGGCGCGGGCGGGATCCTGTCCCAGTCGCGCCGTCCGAGCGCCGTCGCCAGCGCCGGCAAAAGGTCGCGCATCTCGACGCTGTGGATCGTCCTGCCGGCGACCGCGACCTCATGATGGTCGAGCGCGATCACGCGCGAAGGGTCGAGCCGCGCCGTGAAGGCGCCGGTGTTGAAGTCGGTCATCAGCGTGCCGACGGTGAGGATGAGCTCGCGGCTTTCGACGAAGGCGCGCACCTCCTCGTTCATCAGCGCGCCGTCATACATGCCGACATAGCCGTCCTGCCGCTCGTCGAGCACGGTCTTGTCGTGGAACATGGTGGCGAAGGGCAGACCCGAGGCGTCGATGAAAGCCTGCAGCGCGGCGTTGAGCCCGAGCCGCGCGACGAGCAGGCCCGGCAGGACGCAGGCGCAGCCGACGCGCCCGAGCGCGGCCTCGATCGAAGCGACGGCGCGCGCGAGCGCCTGCGGGTCGCTGCGCGGCGCCTCGACCGGCGCGGCGTCGGCGACGACGGGCAGGGCGGCGAGATCGGCCGGAAAGGCCATATAGACCGGCCGGCGATGATGGCGCGCGGCGGCGATCAGCCGTTCGGTCTCGAAGGCTGCGTTCTGCGGCGTCATCACCGCCTGGGCGCAGGAGATCGGCTCGCTCATGCGGCGGAAGAGGTCATATTCGCCGTCGCCCAGCGTGTGGTGCACGATGGCCCGCGCGCGCTGCGCCGCCATGCGCGGCATGCCGACGAGATGGAACAGCGGCAGCCGCTCGGCGTAGGCGCCGGCGACGCCTGCGAGCGCCGACAGTTCGCCGACGCCATAAGTGGTGCAAAGCGCGCCGAGTCCTTTGACGCGCGCGTAGCCTTCGGCGGCGTAGGCGGCGTTGAGCTCGTTGGCGCAGCCGATCCAGCGCAGCCGAGGGTCGGCGCAGACCGCGTCATTGACCGGAAAGGCGAAGTCGCCCGGCACGCCGAACACGTCGACGACGCCGACGTCGGCGAGGCGCTTCAACACATGCTGGACGACGGTGAGGGCCATGGACGCGCCTTTCAGGGACGCGACGATCATAGCGCCGTAGTCATGACGGCGTAAATGCGGAAGCGGGCGGCCCGGTTTTCACGCGGCGCCGCGTGGCGCGGCCGGCGGCGGCGCATCATCTGGCGCGCGTCATTCCAATGTCGCCGGCGGGGCGGTCCGGGCGCCTCAGGGGCCGGCCCGCCAGGGCGTCTGCAGCGTCACGTCCGCGCCATAGGCTTCGGTCTCGAACGCCTTGCCGACTTCGATCGACCGCCCGTCGGCGTCGGTCGGGTCGTTCAGTTTCTGCTTCCAGCGCGCCCAGTGGATGAGTTCGTGCAGCACGGTCGACTCCCAGATGATCCAGCCGTCGCCGCTTTCATATTTGTCGGCGGTCTTGCCATGGATGAAGCACATGACCTCGCCGCTGTCGGCGGCTGTGGTGCGTCCCATGGCGCGGCCGACCTTGGCGCTGTTGATCTGCACCATCGGCCCCTTGCCCCAGGCGCAGGCCTGCGTCGCCCAGACCTCGTCGCCGCACCATTTGACGAAGGTCGCCCAGCGCTTTGGAACCTTGGTCTTCAGCGTGTCCGGGCTCAGCCAGTATTTGAGATATTGGCCGCAGCAGGGAAATTTCTGCGCATGGTCGGCGGAAGACGCCGTGGGTCCGGCGTCGCCCTTGTCGAATTGGTCAAAGCGCATGTGACGCCTCCGTTCGCATGAATCGAACATGGCGCTCCGGGGCGCGGCCGGATGTGCGTTATGACGCTTCATGACGCCTGCCGCAGACATGAAGCCCGGCCGGGACCGCGCGTCTCCGCTTTGCGGGGGGGGGGCCGGAACTTTCCCGCGCGCGCATGGTTCAGCGCCCCGCAACGGGCGGAGACGAACATGGCCGGGATGGAATATGAGTCGGAGCGGGGCGCGGGCGGCGAACTCCACCAGCGCGACCGGGACGGCGGGGCGAGCGCGGACGAGGGGCGTCTGACCACCAATCAGGGGATCGGCGTCTCGGACAACCAGAACCAGCTCAAGGTCGGCGCGCGCGGGCCTGTGGCGCTCGAAGATTTCGTTCTGCGCGAAAAGATCTTCCACTTCGACCATGAGCGCATTCCCGAGCGCATCGTGCATGCGCGGGGCTCGGCGGCGCATGGCTTCTTTGAAAATTATGAATCGCTGTCGGACATCACGCGCGCGGACCTTTTCCAGCGCGCGGGCGAGCGCACGCCGCTGTTCGCGCGCTTCTCGACGGTCGCGGGCGGCGCGGGCTCGGTCGACACGCCGCGCGACGTGCGCGGCTTCGCCGTGAAATTCTACACCAGAGAAGGCAACTGGGACCTCGTCGGCAACAACATCCCCGTGTTCTTCATTCAGGACGCGATCAAGTTTCCGGACCTCATCCATTCGGTGAAGATGGAGGCCGACCGCGGCTTTCCGCAGGCCGCGAGCGCGCATGACACGTTCTGGGATTTCATCGGGCTCATGCCCGAAAGCACGCATATGATCATGTGGGCGATGTCGGATCGCGCCATACCGCGCAGCTTCCGCACCATGGAGGGCTTTGGCGTCCACACCTTCCGCTTCGTCAACGCGGACGGAAAATCGACCTTCGTCAAATTCCACTGGAAGCCCAGGCAGGGCCTCGCCTCGACCGTCTGGGACGAGGCGGTCAAGCTCGCCGGCGCCGATCCCGACTTCCAGCGCCGCGACCTTTATGAGGCGATCTCGCGCGGCGATTTTCCGGAGTGGGAGCTTGGGATCCAGGCCTTCGACCAGAAATTCGCCGAAAGCCTGCCCTATGACGTGCTCGACGCGACCAAGCTCATTCCCGAGGAAGTTCTTCCCGTCCGGCCGATCGGCCGCATGACGCTCGACCGCTGGCCCGACAATTTCTTCGCCGAGACCGAACAGGCGGCGTTCTGCCCGGGCAATGTGGTTCCGGGCGTCGACTTCACCAACGACCCGCTGTTGCAGGGGCGCCTGTTCAGCTATCTCGACACGCAGAAGAGCCGGCTCGGCACGGCCAATTTCCACCAGTTGCCGATCAACGCGCCGAAATGCCCGGTCATGAATTTCCAGCGTGACGGGCAGATGCAGATGACGACGCCGAAGGGCCGCGCCAGTTACGAGCCAAACAGCCTCGCCGAACATGGCGAGCCGGGCGGCCCGCGCGAATGTCCTGCGACCGGCTTCAGGACCTTCCCTTCCGCCGAGACGGGCGACAAGCTGCGCGTGCGCCCCGAAAGCTTCGCCGACCACTACAGCCAGGCGCGGCTGTTCTTCCGCTCGCTCGACCCCGCCGAGCAGGCGCATCTCGCCTCGGCGGTCGTGTTCGAGCTTTCAAAGGTGACGATCGAGGCGATCAGGCTGCGCGCCCTCGCCAATCTCGTCAACGTCGACGCGGCGCTGGCGCGCCGTGTGGCGGACGGGCTCAACATGGCCTGTCCCGAAGCCTCCGAGGCGGCCGCGCCCGTGCTCGACCTCGATCCGTCGCCGGCGCTGCGCATTATCCGCGGCCCGCTCGCGTTCGACACGATCAGGGGCCGCAGCGTCGGCGTGCTGATCGCCGACGGATCGGAGGCCGGCGTCATGGACCCGCTCGTCGCGGCGATCAGGAAGGCCGGCGCGCGGGCCGTGATCGTCTCGCCGAAGGTCGGCGGCGCAAAGCTCGCCGACGGCTCGATCCGCAAGGCCGACGCCCAGCTCGCCGGCAGCCCGTCGGTCGTCTTCGACGCGGTGGCGCTGGCGATCTCCGCGAAGGGCTGCGAACTGTTGACGAAGGAGGCCGCCGCCGTGCAGTTCGTCATGGACGCCTTCGGCCATCTGAAGACCATCGGCGCGAGCGACGACGCGAAGCCCCTGTTGAAGAAGGCCGGCGTCGAACCCGACGAGGGCGTCGTCGGGCTTGATCCGGAAGCTTTCGTCAAGGCCGCCGGCCGGCGCTGGTGGGACCGCGAGCCCAAGCTGCGCATGCTGGCCTGATCCTGCGGCGCGCTCGACGGGACAAGACATGACGCCCATCAGTCATTCTGCGGCGCGCGCCTCCGGCTTCTGGCGCGAGCGCCGCTTCCACGCCACGCGCGAAACGGCGCCGCCGCGCGTCATCATCGCCATCCCGGCGCGCGACGAGGCGGAGCGGGTCGGGCGCTGCCTTCAGGCGCTCGCGGCGCAAAGCCCGGCCATCGGGGAGAGCGGGCGGCCGGCCTTCGGCGTGCTGCTTTTCGTCAATGGCTCGGGCGACGGCACGTTCGAGCGCGCCGTGTCTTTTGGCGCCGACGCGCCCTTCGCGCTGCGCGTCTATGACGCTGCGCTGGGGCCGGGGCTCGACCATGCGGGCGGGGCGCGCCGCGTCGCCATGGACCTCGCCGCGGCGTGGCTCGAACAGGCGAGCCCGAGCGAAGGATTCATCCTGTCGACCGACGCCGACAGCGCGCCTGCGCCGGACTGGATCGCCCGCGTGAGCCACGCCTTCGCGCTTGGCGCCGACGCCGTCGCGGGGCGCATCGAGCTTTTCTCCGACGAGGCCGCGGCGCTCAGCCCGGCGCTGCGCGCGCGCGGCGAACGCGAGGGCGCCTATGAGGCGCTTCTGACCGAAATGTTTTCGCGGCTCGACCCTCTTGCGCATGACCCGTGGCCGCGCCACGCCTCGGAGCCCGGCGCCAATTTCGCGCTTCGGCTGTCGGCCTATCGCGCCGTCGGCGGCTCGCCCGTCACGCCGTCGGGCGAAGACCGCGCGCTCGCCCGGCTCGTCGAGGCGCATGGGCTGAAGCTGCGTCATGATCCCGCCTCGCTCGTCGAAACCTCGGGCCGGCTCAGGGGGCGGGCGCGGGGCGGCGTCGCCGACGCCTTGAGCTGGCGCACGGCGCATCCGCAGGCCGAATGCGATCCTTATCTCGAAGCCGCGCCGCGCGCGTTTCTGCGCGGCTTTTCGCGCGGGCGGCTGCGGCGGCTGCATGCGCAGGGAAATCTCGCCGGCGTGGCTTTCGGCCTGCGCCGTCTTGGCCTTGCGTGCGGCGAGGCTCTGGCGCTCGCGCGCGAGCCGTCGTTTCAGGCGTTGTGGCCGCGCGTCGAAGCCCTGATCCCGGCGCTCGCGCGCCGTCCATTGCGCCCGCGACAGCTCGCGCTCAACATGGCGCTCGCCAGGGCCGCGCTCGCCGCGCTGCGCGGCGTTGACCGGCTTGAAGCAGGTCCAGTCGATATTCTGGCTGGCGTCGTCGCAGAAGAGGCGCGGCGAAATCTCGGGACGCCTCAAGAAAGGCCGTGACCGCCTCGTCCGCGCCAAGCGGGTAGTCGGTCTCGCCAAGCCAGTGCACGAGCAGGATCTGGCCTTGGGGGGCGAGCGCGTCGCGCACCCTGGCGGCGAGGCGCGCGACGCCCGCGCGGTCGAAATAATAGACCACTTCGGAAAGCGTCACGAGGTCGAAGGCGCCGTCCGGCCATTGGTCAGGGACCGTCATATGAACGAAGGAGACGTTCGACAGCCCGGCGCAGCGCCGCCGCGCGCTCGTGAGCGCGCCTTCCGCGCAGTCGAGCGCGAGCAGCCGGCCGCAGCGCGGCGCGAGGCCGCGCGTGAACACGCCGATCGAGCAGCCGATTTCGAGCGCGCGCGGATAGGCGGCGCGCGGCAGGGCGTCGAGCGTCGCGGCGTATTTCTCGCGCTCATAGGCGCTCGTTGAAAAGCCCCAGGGGTCGCCGCTTTCGGCGTAGAGCCGGTCGAAATAGCCGGGCTTGATTTTTTCGCGCCTCATGGACCGGCCTCGAAGAACGTCTCGACCGGCTCCCTGAACGGCGCGAGCGCCTGCGGCGGCAGGATCACGACCGGCGGATCATTGTCGATCATGTCGGTCAGCTGCGAGCGATGCGCCGCGATCGCCCGGCGCTTTTTGAACGACACGGCGGCGACGTCGAGCCGAAAGCCCTGCGGCGGCGTTCCGACTTCGGCGTCGGCGGGCAGGGCGAAGCCCCAGACCGGATAGGACATGAGCGCCAGGCCCGGCAGCGCGCGGCGCGCCGCTTCGGCGATGCGCCAGACGGCCTGATGGTCGCAATGCGGGTCGAAGCCCCATGTGGCGAACAGCGCGCTCGCGCCGATGTCGCGCGCGGCGGCCACGACGCGCGCCACGGCCGCGCGGGCCGCCGCGCCTTCATGCGGCACGTGGCGGTCGGGCAGCCGCAGGAAATCGACGTCGCCCGCCGCGAGGCCGAGCGCCGCGGCGGCGGCGAGCGTCTCGGCTTCGCGCAGGGCGCGCAGGCGCTCCGGCGGATGGCTGCGCGAGTTTGGATGCGAGCCGCAGCCGTCGCTGACGACGATCACCCTGACCGGACGTCCTTCAGCGCAGGCCATGGCGATGAGGCCGCCGCAGCCAAGCGATTCATCGTCCGGGTGCGGCGCCAGAACGAGCGCGCCGCCGCGCCCGACGATGCGCGCAAGCGGCGCGAAGGGAAGCCGCCGCGCCGCCTCGAAAAAGGCGCCGGCCTTCATGGCGCGTCGTCGTCGAGGCGCCATGCCTCGGCGATCGGGCGCGGCGCGGCGCAAAGATGGCGCGCCGCCTCCGTCAGCGCCTGGTCGGGCGCGGGCTGGCGCAGATAGGTCGCAAGGTCGCGCGTCAGCCGCTCGATCGGATGCGGCCGCATGAAGCCTGAGAGGCCGACGCTGCGGTGGACGAGTTCGAGCAGGTCGAGGCCTGCGCGCTCCACCGCGAGCCGGGCGAGATTGACATAGGCGACGGCGGCCGCAGGCTCGTTTGGACGCTGGGCCCGGCGCGCCGCGGAAAAGACCCACAGACGCGCGGTCTCGACGGCGATCGCCGCGGTCCCGAGGCGCGCCTTCTGATGCGGATCGTCGGCGCGGCCGGCCTTGACGAGATGATCTCGCGCGAGGTCGAACAGCGCGGCCATGGCGCCGAAATGAACCGCGGCGAAGCGCCAGGCGCCGGCCGAGAACATCGGCTGTCGATGATAGTCGTCATCTGCGCCGACGATCGCTTCGGCGTCGATCTCGACGCCTGAAAAATCGACGCGTCCCGAGGCCGATGCGCGCATGCCATGGGCGCGCCAGCCGGAAAGATCCGCGGGCGCGCCGGCGGCGTCGGGAGCGACCATGAGCAGCCTGCCCGCGCCGTCGCGCGCGGTGACGAGCGGATGGCGCACGAAGCCCGCGCCCGAGGCGAGGATTTTCGCGCCCTCAAGACGCAGGCGCGGACCGTCGGCGACAAGCCGCAGGCCGGGCGCGGCCTCGGTGTTCCAGACGGCGAGAAGATGTCCTGAGCCGGCCCGGGCGGCGGCGGCCCGCGCCTGCTCCCGCGTCCCATAGGCGAGAATCAGAGCGAGCGCGTTGACATGACCCTCATAGAGACGGCCGAGCGGGAGGCTTCCGCCGCCGATCGCGGCGAGGACGGACGCCAGAGCTTCGGCGCCGGCGGGCGCAAGCAGCTCAGCCCCGCCAAGGTCTGCGGGCAGGGGCGCGGCGAGAAGCCCGTGACGGCCGAGCGCCTCGACGTCGGCGACGGGAAACGCGCCGTCATGGTCGAGCGCCTCGCCGCGCCGCGCCGCCTCGTCCGCGACCATGCGGGCGACGGCGACGGCGTCGCGCGCATGCTGCTGAAATGGGGAATGGGTCAAGGCGGCGCCCGGCGATGAAGGCCGCGCCGGCTGGCGCAGCCTCGCCCTAACGCGCGGGCCGGCGCGAAGTTCAGGCGGCGGCTGGGGCGGAACCGCAAAGCGCGGCGGCTGTTCTAGGCGACGCCGCCCTCAGGCTCTGGACGAGCCATGGCGGGCGAACGAACGCGAAACGCACCGAAAGGCGACGCCCATGACCATGAGAGACGATCCCGGAAGACCGACCGCCGAGCCGCCGGAGGTGCTGACCACGACGCAGGCGCGGCAGGGCTCCTCGACCCATGTCACGCGCTATGTGCTGCGCTACGGGCTGCTGCTCGTCATCGCCGCGTTCGTCGTCATCTATCTGGTCATGCATCGCTGACGGCGGCAGGGCTCGCGCGCGTCGCGCGGCCTTGTCAGCCGCGGCGGCGCGTGAGACCCTTCAAGGGTTTGAAAGGCGCCGGCTTGCGGCGGCCCGGGCGCGCCCGGAGCCATGCGACGCCCCGATTTAGGGAGCCTTCGATGACTCATTGCCAGACTTATCTGCCCGCGGCGAAACTCGGCGTCGAGGACTGGGAGCGCCAGGAGCTGATCGCGCTCGCCGCGCGGCTTCTGACCGAGAACGTCGCGCTCGACATGGAGCGGGCGGCGTCGGAGTGCGGCTCGGTCGGCTGCATCGGCGGCCACATGGCGCTCGCCCACGGAATTTCGGTCAGGGGGGCGCGGCGCTACGTTCAGGCGGCGGCGCAGTCCGGCGGCCCGCTCGCCGCGCTGTTCTTTCCGGACCTCACCGTCAATCACGCCCATCCGGGCTGGCGCGCGAACGCCTCGGAGGCGGCGCAGGCGATCGTCAATTTTCTCGTCGCCGGCGCGCCGCAATGGGACGCCGTGATGAGGCCGGCGGACGCGCCGGGCGTCGCGGCGCTGACGGCCGTCATGGAGAGGGTTTGACGGAAAGGCGGGGCGCGTCGCGGTCGAGCCAGTCCAGAAATCCGCCGTTGACGGAGGCCGGCGCGATTTCCGCGACGCAGTTGAGATAGGCGACATGACGCGCGACCGCCTCCTCGATCGTCGCGCGCATGCCGTCCTGCGTCTTGACCAGCAGCACGACCTCAGGCTCCTCCTTGATCTCCTCGCCCCAGCGATAGGCGCAGGTGATCGGAAGCCAGTTGCAGCACACGGCGGCGCGGCGCTCCAGAAGGTCGCGCGCGACGGCGCGGGCCTCGGCGTCCGAATTCAGCGTGACGTAGAAGATTTTCATGGCGCGGGTCCGCAGGCCGAAAGGTCTGCGGACAAGATCATGGGGCGCGGCGCGGCGTCAACGCGCGCCGCGGCCGCGCGTCAGGCCGCGAGCCCGATCGAATCGGCCTTGGCGAGCAGCGCTTCGGCCATGCGGATCGAGGCGATGTCGATGAGGCGCCCGTCGAGCGAGACGGCGCCCTTGCCGGCCTTGGCCGCCTCGTCCATCGCCGCCAGGATGCGGCGGGCCTTGGTGACTTCGGCGTCGGAGGGCGTGAACACCTTGTTGGCGAGATCGATCTGCGAGGGATGGATCGCCCACTTGCCCTCATAGCCGAGCACGGCGACGCGGTTCGCCGCGGCGATGAAGGCGTCGGGATCGTTGAAATCGCCGAAGGGACCGTCGATCGGGCGCAGACCATAGGCGCGGCAGGCGACCATCATGCGGGTCTGCGCCGCATGCCACGGGTCGGCCCAGAAATAGCTGCGGTTCCCGTTCGCGTCCTTGTCGGTCAGCACGCCGTAGTCCGGGTTGACGCCGCCGATCACCGTGGTGCGCGCGCGCGTCGAGGCGGCGTAGTCGGCGACGCCGAACGACATCGCCTCGAGCCGCGGGCTCGACTGGGCGATCGCCTCGACGTTGGCCATGCCGAGCGCGGTCTCGATCAGCACCTCGAAGCCGATTTTCTTGGTGCGCTTCTTGGCGGCCTCGATCTGGGTCACCATCATGTCGAGCGCGTAGACGTCGGCCGGAACGCCGACCTTGGGAATCAGGATCATGTCGAGGCGCGGGCAGGCTTCGACGATGTCCACCACGTCGCGATACATGTAGTGGGTGTCGAGGCCGTTGATGCGCACCATCATCGTCTTGTTGCCCCAATCCATGTCGTTGAGGGCTTCGATGATGTTCTTGCGCGCCTGCTCCTTGTCGTCGGGGGCGACGGCGTCCTCGCAGTCGAGGAAGATGATGTCGGCGGCCGAGGCCGCGGCCTTTTCGAACAGGCCCGTGTTCGAGCCCGGAACGGCGAGCTCGGAGCGATGCAGGCGCGGCGTCGCCTGCGGAACGATGGTGAAGCTCATGTTGACCCCTGTTGCGTTGGGCGCGGCGAAGGCGCGCGAGGAAATGCGGAGCGCGCTCAGCCTGTGGCGCCGAGCCCGCTCGAAATGCAGTTGATGGACAGGAGCAGGTTCGACTTGAACGCCTCCTTGCTCAGCTCGTTTGGAGCGGCGCGGAAGGCGCGCAGCAGATTGACCTGCTCGCGGTTGACCTTGTTGATGGCGGGCAGGCGCGTCGCGAGGCGGCTCGAATAGATCGGGAAGCGCTCGGCGATGTCCTCCTCCTCGGTGACGGTCAGCACCATCTCGCGCGTCAGGCGGAATTCGCGCGCGATCATGCCGAAGATCTCCTCGCGCGCGTCGTCGTCATAGACGAGCGAGGCGTAGTCGCGGGCGATGTCGAGATCGACCAGCGCCAGCGTCTTCTCGACCTCGCCGACGATCATGCGGAAGAGGTCGGATTCGGCGAACATCCTGCGCAGCAGCGCGAGGCCGCGCTCCTTGCGCACCTCGACGAAGCTCGCAAGGCCGCTGCCGACGCCGTACCAGCCGGTGATGACATGCCGGTTCTGCGACCACGAGAACACCCACGGGATCGCGCGCAGGTCGGACAGCGTGCGCGCGCCGAAGCGCCGCGCCGGCCGCGAGCCGATGTTGAGCATGGCGATCTCGTCGAGCGGGCTCGCCGACTGCAGATAGGTCAGCAGATCCTTGTGGTTGATAAGATTGGCGTAGGCCGCGTGCGAGGCGCCGGACAGGGCCTCCATCGCCTCCTCGAATTCGGCGCGCGTCGCGGAGGTCGTGCGCTCCGAGGTCAGCGCGTGGTCGAGCACGCTCGCGGCGAGCGTCTCCATCTGGAAGGCGGCGGTGCCCTTGTTGGCGTATTTGAACGACACCACCTCGCCCTGCTCGGTGACGCGCAGGCGCCCCCGGATCGAGCCCGCGGGCTGGGCGGCGATGGCCTGGGCGGTCGGCGCGCCGCCGCGGCTGACCGAGCCGCCGCGGCCATGGAAGAAGGAGATCGGAATGCCGGCCTCGACGCCGATCTTGCTCAGCCTGTCCTGCGCCTTGGCGAGCTCCCAGTTCGACGACAGGAAGCCGCCGTCCTTGTTGGAGTCGGAATAGCCGATCATCACTTCCTGCACGCCGCCCTGCATGCGGGCGCTGCGCCGAACGAGCGGCTGCGACAGCAGATCGCGCATGATCTGCGGCGCGGCGCGAAGGTCCGTGATGGTCTCGAACAGCGGCGTGATCGGCAGCAGGCAGGCCTCGACGCGCGTCGCGTCATGGTAGAGGTCGGCCTCCTTGGCGAGCAGATAGGCGCCGAGCACGTCGGCGGCCGAGCGCGTCATCGACAGGATGAAGCTGCCGAAGGCCTCGCGGTCGAACTCCTCGTTCGCGTCGCGGGCGAGCCGGAACATGCCGAAGGTCTCCTCGGCGTCCGGCGGCAGGTTGCGGCGCACGGGCGGGCCGCTCCGCGGGCGCGCCAGCTCGGCGAGGATCCAGGCCTTCCATTCGTCGGACTCGGGCGCCGGCGGCTCGCCCGCGGCGTCGGGGTTCATCGCGCGCCACAGCGCCTGAAGCGCCGCGGTGAGCTTGGTCGTGTTCTCGCGCAGGTCGAGCCTTTGCGTGCGGAAGCGGAAGGCCTCGACCGCGAAGCGCAGCGGGCGGACCATGTCCTGCGCGACGCCGGCGCAGCCGCTTTCGGTCAGCGCCTGCTCCATCACGGCGAGATCGGCGATGAGCTCGTCGGCGGCGATGTAATGCGGCCCGGCCGGGCGTTCGCCTTCATAGAGCGCGAGCGTGGCGCGCGTCTTGGCGTGGACGCAGGTGAGGAACTGGCGATAGGGCTCGCCGGGATTGCGCTGCGTGACGCCGGCGCCGTCGCCGTTCTCGGCGAGCGCGCGGGCGAGCGCCTCGCGGAAGCCCGCGGGGGTCGGCAGGGCGCGTTCGGAAATCGACAGGCTTTTCATCAGCGCGAGCAGCTTCTGGTCATAGAAGCGCAGGCTCGCCTTGGCGTTTTCGGTCAGGGCGCGCCGCGTCACCTGGTTGGTGACGAAGGGATTGCCGTCGCGGTCGCCGCCGATCCAGGAGCCGAACTGGAAGAACTGGGCGAGCGGGAAGTTTTCGCCAGGGTAGGCGCGGCGCAGCGCGCGGTCGAGCTTCTTCAACAGCTCGGGCACGCCGTCGAACAGGGTCTCGTGGAAGAAATGGAGGCCCCAGGCGACTTCCTGCGCGACCGAGGGCTTTTCGAGGCGAAGCTCGCCCGTCATCCACAAGAGCTCGATCTCGTCGCGCAGCTGGTCGATGATGGCGGAGCGCTCGCGTGCGGTCCAGCGCGGCTGTTCGAGTTCGACCAGCAGGCGGTAGATGCGCCGGTGCTTCTCGAGCACGGTGACGCGCTTGGCTTCCGTCGGATGGGCGGTGATGACCGGGCGCACCCGCGTCAGGGCGAGCTTTTCGCCGACCTCCGCCGCCGGAACGCCGAGCTTCGCCGCCTTGGAGACGACATGGGCGAAGCCGTTCGGCACCGCCTGCTCGCCGAGCTCGCGCTCGGTCTGGCGGCGTTCGGCCATGGCCGCGTCCTGCTCGATGATGGAGAGGAGCTGGAACCAGATGCCATGCGCCTGAAAGACGCGGGAGAGCACGTCGGGCGACGCCGCCTCGGTCGATTTCTCTCCGGTCAGGATCGGCGACATCTCGGGGTGATGGCGCTGCACGACTTCGAGCAGGAGCTGGTGCAGGATCGAGGCGATGCGGTCTCCGCTCGGCGCCGCCTCGGCGACGTCGTCTGCGGGGCGCGTCTCGGCGTAAGTCTCGTTCATGGCGGGCGCTTCCTTGGGAAAAGAGCCTGACGCTCCATCGTCGTCGATGCGGCGTCGTCGATGCTGGCCGCTCTCGCGCGAAGCCCTTCTTGGCGGGGTCGGCGCGGCGGCGTCGGGCCGGGCGGAACGGGAGCCGGGCCAGGGGCGCGCCGCGGCGAAGGGCCGGCGCGCCCGAATTCGGGCCGGGGCGCGGCGCGGCGCCCCGGCGGGTCTCGCTTGATCAGTGCGCGGGAACGGGCTCGGCGGCGCGCTGCGGCGTCGTCGAGCGGCCGAGCAGCTTGGCCATGGTGGCGCCGAGCTCGCTCGGGCTCGGGGCGACGGTCAGGCCGTAGGACTTCATGATCTCGGACTTCTCGGCGGCGCTGTCGCCCGAGGCCGAGATGATCGCGCCGGCGTGGCCCATGCGGCGGCCCTTGGGGGCGGTCAGTCCCGCGACATAGCCGACGACGGGCTTCGTCATGTTGTCCTTGATCCAGGCCGCGGCCTCGGCCTCCTGCGGCCCGCCGATCTCGCCGATCATCATCACGGCTTCGGTCTCGGGGTCCTGCTCGAACAGCATCAGATGGTCGAGGAAGGAGCTGCCGTTGATCGGATCGCCGCCGATGCCGACGCTGGTCGAGACGCCGATGCCGAGCTCCTTCATCTGCGCCGCGGCCTCATAGCCGAGCGTGCCGGAGCGCGAGACGATGCCGACCGAGCCCTTCATGTAGATGTTGGACGGCATGATGCCGAGCATCGCCTTGCCGGGGCTGATGATGCCGGCGCAGTTGGGGCCGACCATCATGGTGCGGCGGCCGCGCTGGTAGCGCAGCAGGTAGCGCTTGACGCGCATCATGTCCTGCGCCGGAATGCCGTCGGTGATCGAGCACACGAGGCCGATGCCGGCGTCCGCCGCCTCCATGATGGCGTCGGCGCAGAAGGCCGGCGCGACGAAGGTGATCGAGCAGTTGGCGCCGGTGGCGCGCACCGCCTCCTTCACCGTGTTGAACACCGGCCGGCCAAGATGCTCCGTGCCGCCCTTGCCGGGGGTGACGCCGCCGACCACGTTGGTGCCGGTCTCGATCATCTCCTTGGCGTGGAAGGTGCCCTTGTCGCCGGTGAAGCCCTGGACCAGGACCCGGCTGTTCTCGTCGATCAGAATGCTCATCGATTCTCTCCTCGAGCCGGCCGCGCCCTCGCCCCGGGGGCGCGGCGCGGCGGCCCGTTCCGGGTTCAGTTCAGGGCGCCGGCGGGGGCCTCGGCGGTGGCCTTGACGGCGGCGGAGGCCGCGTCGGCGAGGGTTTCGGCCGAGATGATCGGCAGGCCGCTGTTGACGATGATGTCGCGTCCGGCCTCGGCGTTGGTGCCGGAGAGGCGGACCACCAGCGGCACCTTGACGTCGAGCGTGCGGCAGGCCTGCACCACGCCCTCGGCCACCCAGTCGCAGCGGTTGATTCCGGCGAAGACGTTGACAAGAATCGCCTTGACGTTCTTGTCCGAGAGCACGAGGCGGAAGGCCGCCGCGACGCGCTCCGGCGAGGCGCCGCCGCCGACGTCGAGGAAGTTGGCCGGCGCGCCGCCGGCGTATTTGATCATGTCCATGGTGGCCATGGCGAGGCCGGCGCCGTTGACGATGCAGCCGATGTCGCCGTCAAGGCCGACATAGTTGAGGTTGTGCTCGGCCGCCTGCACCTCGCGCGGGTCCTCCTGGGAGTGGTCGCGCATGTCGGCGATGTTGTTGCGGCGGAACAGCGCGTTGTCGTCGAACGACATCTTGGCGTCGAGCGCCAGCACGCGGTCGTCCTTGGTCACCACCAGCGGGTTGATCTCGACCATGGTGGCGTCGAGGTCGCGGAACGCGCGGTAGCAGCCGAGAATGCACTGCACGGCGCGGCTCACCTGCTTGAGGTTGAGTCCGAGGCCGAAGGCGAGCTCGCGCGCCTCGAAGGCCTGCAGGCCGACGGCGGGCTCGACCACCACCTGAAGGATCTCCTCGGGGTGCTCCTTGGCGATCTCCTCGATCTCCATGCCGCCGAAGCGCGAGGCGATGATGCGCACGCGCTCCACCTTGCGGTCGAGCACGAAGCCGAGGTAGATCTCGCGCTCGAAGGGCTCGGCCGCCTCGATGTAGACGCGCTGGACGATCTTGCCTTCGGGCCCGGTCTGGTTGGTGACGAGGGTCTTGCCGAGCATTTCGCTCGCGGCGCTGCGCACCTCATTATAGGTCTTGCACAGCTTCACGCCGCCGGCCTTGCCGCGTCCGCCGGAATGGATCTGCGCCTTGACCGCCCAGTGCCAGCCGCCGAGCTCGGTGGCGCAGTAGACAGCCTGGTCGGGGCTGTAGGCGACCGCGCCGCGCGGGGTCGCCACGCCGAAATTGGCCAGGATCTCCTTGGCCTGATATTCGTGAATGTCCAGCTTCCCCTCCTTTGAGTTTCCGGGCGTTCGCGTGTAGCCGCGGGCCCGCTCGTTACTTTGTTCTTTTGCGCCGCAGTATAGCGGTGCGCGCAAATGGCGCGGACCCGGGTTGAGCCGACGACGCATGCGGCGCGCGAAGACTAGCAGCCCTTCATATGCTTGGCCATGCCGCCGGCGTGGCGCGCTTGAGCCTCCCGGCGGCTGTCGGAGGCGGTTATAGCGTGACGAAGCGCGCCGAGGCTCCTTTATTTTTTTTAGGACGGCCTCATTTTATTTAGGCGCGGGGCCAGCTTGCCGAGGCCTCCAAAAGCGCGGATAAGAACGCGACGAATAATGAAGCGCGGATTTGAACTCGCCATGACGATCGACCCCGGCAAGCTTCTCCTCGACATGTTCGGGGCCGCCGTCGCCGCGGCCTCGCCCGAGAACCGCCTGCCGCCCCATCTGCCGCAGCGCCCGAAGGGCCGCACCATCGTGGTCGGGGCCGGCAAGGGCGCGGGCGCGATGGCCAAGGCCGTCGAGGACCATTGGGACGGCCCGCTCGAAGGGCTCGTCGTCACGCGCTACGGCCATGGCTCGCCCTGCACGCGCATCGAGGTGATCGAGGCCGGCCATCCGGTGCCGGACGCCGCCGGCCGCGAAGCCGCCGAGCGCATCCTCGCCATGGTCAAGGGCCTCACCGCCGACGATCTCGTGCTCTGCCTGATCTCGGGCGGCGGCTCGGCGCTGCTCGCGCTTCCGGCGCCGGGGATCACCCTCGCCGACAAGCAGGGGGTCAACAAGGCGCTGTTGAAAAGCGGCGCCAACATCTCCGAGATGAACTGCGTGCGCAAGCACCTGTCGGCCATCAAGGGCGGCAAGCTCGCCGCGGCGGCCGCGCCGGCGCGCGTCTGCGCCCTGTTGATCTCCGACGTTCCCGGCGACGATCCGAGCGTCATCGCCTCGGGGCCGACCGTCGCCGATCCGACGACCTCGGCCGACGCGCTCGCCGTGCTCGACAAATACGGCGTCGCCGCGCCCGAAGCCGTGCGCGCCTGGCTCATGAGCCCCGAATCCGAGACGCTGAAGCCTGGCGATCCGCGTCTCGCCGGCGTCGAGAACGTGATGATCGCCACGCCGCAGATGTCGCTCGAGGCCGCGGCCGAGGCCGCGCGCGCCGGCGGCTTCACGCCGATGATCCTCGGCAACGACATCGAGGGCGAGGCGCGCGACGTGGCCCAGGTCCATGCGGCGATCGCCCGGCAGGTCCGCCAGTTCGGCCAGCCGGGGGCGGCCCCGCTCGCGCTGATTTCGGGCGGCGAAACCACCGTCACGGTGCGTGGCCGCGGGCGCGGCGGCCGCAACGCCGAATTCCTGCTCGCCCTCGCCGTGGCGCTCGACGGACATCCCGGAATCACGGCGCTCGCCGCCGACACGGACGGCATCGACGGCACCGAGGACAACGCCGGCGCGCTGCTTTATCCCGACAGCCTCGCCAAGGCCGCGGCGCTCGGGGTCAGCGGCAAGGCGAAGCTTGCCGACAATGACGGCTACAGCTTTTTCGAGGCGCTGGGCCAGTTGATCGTCACCGGGCCGACCCGCACCAACGTCAATGATTTCCGCGCCATTCTCATCGCCCCATAGAAGCGGCGCAGACAAACCGCCGCGCGGCGCCGCCGCAAGGCGCCGCCATGCAGCAATCGGCGAGTATAGGCTGAGATAAGATGTCGCGAAGGCGCATCGGGCGTGTTGCTCCGGGCGACTTGAGATTGCCGCCCTTTTCGTGGATACTACCAAAGTAGTGTTAATGGAGGATATGATAATGCCGGGCCGTCACTTCCTTTTCGTCCCAGGGCCGACCAACGTCCCGGAGCGGGTCGCGCGCGCCATGGTCGTGCCGATGGAGGACCATCGCTCGCCGAAGTTCCCCGAGCTGACGCTGCCGCTGTTTGAGGGCGTCCGCAAGATCTACAAGTCCAAGGACGCGCAGATCTTCCTGTTCCCGTCCTCCGGCACCGGCGCCTGGGAGTCGGCCTTCACCAACACGCTGTCGCCCGGCGACAAGGTGCTGATGTCGCGCTTCGGCCAGTTCAGCCATCTCTGGATCGACATGGCCCAGCGCCTCGGCTTCGAGGTTCAGATCCTCGAGGAGGAGTGGGGCACCGGCGTCAAGCCCGAGAAGATCGAGGAGGCGCTGCGCGCCGACAAGTCGCACACGATCAAGGCTGTGTGCGCGACGCACAATGAGACGGCGACGGGCGTCGCCTCCGACATCGGCGCGGTGCGCAAGGCGATGGACGCCGCCGGCCATCCGGCGCTGCTGTTCGTCGACGCCGTGTCCTCGCTCGGCAGCCTCGACTTCCGTCAGGACGAATGGGGCGTCGACCTCGGCGTCTCGGGCTCGCAGAAGGGCCTGATGCTGCCGGCCGGCATGGGCGTGCTCAGCGCCAGCCAGAAGGCGCTCGCCGCCTCGAAGACCGCGACCTCGAAGCGCTGCTACTTCGACTTCGACGACATGATCAAGCAGAACGCCAACGGCTACTTCCCCTATACGCCGCCGCTGCCGCTGCTCTACGGCCTGCGCGAGTCGCTCGCCATGATCGAGGAAGAAGGGCTCGAGAACATCTTCGCCCGCCACTCGCGTCTCGCCGGCGGCGTGCGCGCCGCGGTCAAGGCCTGGGGCCTCTCGCCCTGCGCCAAGGAGCCGAAGTGGTATTCCGACACGGTCACGGCGATCGTCGTGCCGCCGCAGTTCAACGCGGTCGACGTCATCAGCACCGCCTATAACCGCTACAACATGTCGCTCGGCGCCGGACTGTCGCAGGTCGCCGGCAAGGTGTTCCGCATCGGCCACCTCGGCGACCTCAACGAGCTGATGGTCGCCGGCGCGCTCGCCGGCGCCGAAATGGCCATGGCCGACGTCGGCATTCCGGTCACGCTCGGCTCGGGCGTCGGCGCGGCGCAGGCCTTCTGGCGCTCGTCGGCCTCGACGCAGGCGAAGGCCGCCTGATCTGGACTGAACTTCGCCCGCGCCGGATCGCCGGCGCGGGCTTCTCGCCAGAATCTCGCGCTCAAGCGCCTTCGTCCGGGGCGCCGCGCGGCCTTCAAAACATCAATCATAACGGGAAATCAGGAAGCGCCGTGCAACATTCGATCGTCTTTCTCGACCGCTCGACCCTCGACGCGAAAGTGCGGGCGCCGTCGTTCCCCCACAGCTACAAGGACTATGACGTCACCGCGCCGGGAGAGATCGTCGAGCGTCTGAAAGGCGCGACGATCGCCATCACCAACAAGGTGCCCCTGCGCGAAGAGACCCTGGCGCAGCTGCCCGACCTCAAGTTCATCGCCGTCGCCGCGACCGGAACGGACGTGATCGACAAGGCCTGCGCCAAGTCGCGCGGCGTCGTCGTCTCCAACATCCGCAACTACGCCTTCAACACCGTGCCCGAGCATGTGTTCGCGCTGGCCTTCGCGCTGCGCCGCAGCGTCGTCCCCTATGTCGAGGACGTGCGCGCCGGCCGCTGGCAGGAGAGCGACCAGTTCTGCTTCTTCGACCACAAGATCCGCGACATGCGCGGCTCGACGCTGGGGATCGTCGGCTATGGCGCGCTCGGCAAGTCGGTCGCCAAGATCGCCGAGGCCTTCGGCATGAAGGTGCTGGCCTATGACGTCTTTCCGCAGCCGGGCCTCGTCGACCTCGACACGCTGATCCGCGAGAGCGACATCATCACCCTGCACGCGCCGCTGACGCCTGACACCAAGAACATGATCGGCGCGCGCGAACTCGGCATGATGAAGCCCGACGCGCTGCTCATCAACACCGGGCGCGGCGGCCTCGTCGACGAAGACGCGCTGGCCGAGGCGCTGAAGGCGGGCAAGATCGGCGGCGCGGGCTTCGACGTGCTCACCGTCGAGCCGCCGAAGAACGGCAACGTGCTGCTCGACCTCAAGCTGCCGAACCTCATCATCACGCCGCATGTCGCCTGGGCGAGCCAGGAGGCGATGCAGATTCTCGCCGACCAGCTCATCGACAACGTCGAGGCCTTCGCCGCCGGCAAGCCGACCAACGTCGTCGAGAGCTGACGCCGCGCGCCTACATGACCGCGGGGCGCGCCCGGACGCGCTCCGCCTCTCCCGAACGCACGTTCCTTCCAAACGAGACGGTCTTCCCAAGCGACACGGCGGACGGCTTTCGCGCAAAAAGCTCTGGCGGGGCGAGGGCGCGGCCGGCATTCTCGCCTCGCAGAGTCTCCCGCCGCGCCGCGGCGATCATGCGCCGGCCCGGCCGAAGGCGCGGCAAACCCCCAAGGATTCGTCATGGCCTCGGACATTGAAATCGCCCAGCGCGCCAAAATGGAGCGCATCACGAAAATCGCCGCCGACAAGCTCGGCATCGACGACGAGCATCTCGAGCCCTACGGCCACTACAAGGCGAAGATCTCGCTCGACTATGTCGACAGCCTCGCGGACAAGCCCGACGGCAAGCTCATTCTCGTCACCGCGATCAGCCCGACGCCCGCCGGCGAAGGCAAGACCACGACAACGGTCGGGCTCGGCGACGCGCTGAACCGCATCGGCAAGAAGGCTTCGATCTGCCTGCGCGAACCCTCGCTCGGCCCGGTGTTCGGCATGAAGGGCGGCGCCGCCGGCGGCGGCTACGCCCAGGTCGTGCCGATGGAGGACATCAACCTCCACTTCACCGGCGACTTCCACGCCATCGGCGCGGCGCACAACCTGCTGGCGGCGCTGCTCGACAACCACGTCTACTGGGGCAACGAGCTCGGCATCGACATCCGCCGCGTCAACTGGCGCCGGGTCATGGACATGAACGACCGGGCGCTGCGCTCGATCGTCTCCTCGCTCGGCGGCATCGCCAACGGCTTCCCGCGCGAGGACGGCTTCGACATCACCGTGGCCTCCGAGGTGATGGCGATCTTCTGCCTCTCGACCGATCTCGCCGACCTCACCAAGCGGCTCGGCAACATCATCGTCGCCTACACCCGCGACCGGCAGCCGGTGCGCGCCCGCGACCTCAAGGCGGACGGGCCGATGACCGTGCTGCTCAAGGACGCGCTGATGCCGAACCTGGTGCAGACGCTGGAGAACAACCCGGCCTTCATCCATGGCGGGCCGTTCGCCAACATCGCCCATGGCTGCAACTCGGTGATCGCCACCCGCACCGCCCTCAAGCTCGCCGACTACGTCGTCACCGAGGCGGGATTCGGCGCCGATCTCGGGGCCGAGAAGTTCTTCGACATCAAGTGCCGCAAGGCCGGGCTGAAGCCGGCCGCCGCCACCATCGTCGCCACCATCCGCGCCCTCAAGATGCATGGCGGCGTGGCGAAGGAGGATCTCGGCCGCGAGAACGTCGAGGCGCTGAAGAAGGGCATCGCCAACCTGGCGCGCCACGTCGAGAACGTGCGCAGCTTCGGCGTGCCGGCGGTGGTCGCGATCAACCGCTTCTCGGCCGACACCGACGCCGAGCTGGCGGCCCTGAAGCAGGCCTGCGCCGAGATCGGCACCGAGGCGATCGAGTGCACCCACTGGGCCGACGGCGGCGCCGGCACCGAGGCGCTCGCCCACGCCATCGTGCGGCTGGCCGAGAAGCCGGTCGCCGGCGGCTTCCACACCCTCTATCCCGACGACATGCCGCTCTGGGACAAGGTCCGCACCATCGCGCAGAACCTCTACGGCGCCCAGGGCATCATCGCCGACAAGAAGGTGCGCGACCAGTTCGCCGAGCTGCAGAAGGCGGGCTTCGGCCACTACCCGATCTGCGTCGCCAAGACCCAGTACAGCTTCTCGACCGACCCCAACCTGAAGGGCGCGCCGAGCAACCACGTGGTGCCGGTCCGCGAGATCAAGCTCTCCGCCGGGGCCGAGTTCCTGGTGGTGATCTGCGGCGAGATCATGACCATGCCCGGCCTGCCGCGCGTCCCCGCCGCGAACAGCATCTATGTCAACGAGGCCGGCCAGGTGGAGGGGCTGTTCTAGGCGCTCCGGCTCGGAGGAAGGTCGGCCTGCCCGGCGAAGGTCGCCGGGCGGCCCCCGTCCTACGCTTCGCGGCGCTTCGCCTCGAGGTGCGGATTGTATTCCGGCGTGTCGTCGGGGGCGAAGCCGGGTCGGTAGTCGAACTTCGTCACCCTGTGGCCCTGCATGAAGGGGCGGCCGGTGGCGGGGTCGCGGCGGAACTCCCAGTCGTGCTCGATGATGCTGCGGATGCGCCTGCTGCGCGGGCTGTTCTCCGGCCGGTAGCTGGCGTCCCAGTGCGACAGCGTGCGGACGTGCGTGGCCTCGCCCGCCGGCGGCAGCATCTCGATGCTGACGGTCTCGTGGAGCTCGTCGAAGAAGCGGCGCTTCTCGATCTGGTGCCGCTCGAATCCGTCATAGCCCTCCCAGCGCTTGCCGGCGAACTCGAGATAGAAGCCGTCGCGCGCGATGAAGGGCAGGAAGGCGGAGAGGCCGGCCTGCAGGTCGTGCAGCCGGCCCCACTCGACGATGATCTCGCGCGCCTCGGCCTCGGTGATTCCGGCGCTGGCCATCGGCATGCTCCCCCTGCGGCGTTCGCTCCGCCGGGAGGATAGCAGCCCGGGCCGCGCGCCGCCACAGCCGAGGCTGCCCCCGTGCCGGCGGGCCAGCCCCGCCACGGTGGTCGGCGGCAGGCCCTGCGGCGCGGCCTCGGC
>NZ_JBGAHM010000019.1:0-56916 GCF_044226135.1 Methylocella sp.
GATTCCGGGGCCTCGGCCTGCGGCGGCGCGAATGTTTCGGGCGCGAGGTTTTCGGCAGCCGGCGCGTCGACCGGGAACGGCGGCTGCGTCAGCAGGCTCGCGCCCGGCGGGCGGCGCTGGGGCTCGACGACGGGACGGTCGCGACGGCCCTTGAAGAACATGGGCGGGCGCGTCTGCAGCGGCGCCGGCGCGCCGGGCCGTCGCCGCGCCGCGCCGGGGCGGTCGGCGGCGTCTTGCGGCTCGACGACGGGCGCCGCGGCGATGGACCCGCCGGATTGAGGCCCGCCCGGTTCAGAGCCGCCCATATCCGGCGCGCGCCCGTCAGGCGGCGTCTCCGGCTCGCGCATGTCCGGCTCGCGCATCTCCGGTTCGCGCATGTCCGGTTCGAGCATGACGGGCGCGACGCTTTCGCGGGCCTCGTAAGGCGCAGGCTCCGCCACGTCGGACGCCGGCGCGACGGCTTCGCGCTCCTGCTCCCGCTCCGCCAGCGCCTCGGGGCTCGCGGCGTCGACGGCGGAAAGAGTTTCGGGCGCCGCGGCCGTTTCAGCCTCGCTCGGCGCCGGCGGCGCGAACTCGCGTTCGAGGCGCCCGATCGCCGCTTCGAGCGCCGCGCTTTCGCGGTCGATCTCTTCTTCGGCGATCGGCGGCTCGAGCCGGCGCAGCTGTCCAACGAGCGCGTTGCGCGCGCGATCAAAGATCGAGGCGCGCGCCTGCGGCGTGTTTTCGGGCAGGCCGGCGACGGCTCTCGCAAGCAGCGGGTAATAATCAGCCATGCTGGTTCAGACCATTCGCGCCGCGTTCCGTCAATGGATTCGCCGACGACGCCGGCGCTTACTTCACAATGAGGCGATCTTTATGGCGCCGCTCGCGCCGCCGTCAGTCGCGAAACGGGTCCGTGACGAGAATTGTGTCCTCTCGCTCGGGGCTCGTCGACAGCAGCGCCACCGGCGCCTCGATCAGCTCCTCGATGCGGCGGACATATTTGATCGCCTGGGCCGGAAGCTGCGCCCAGGAGCGCGCGCCGGCCGTCGTGCCGCGCCAGCCCTCCATGGTTTCGTAGATCGGCGTCACGCGCGCCTGCGCAGCCTGGCTCGCCGGAAAGCGCGACACGCGCGCGCCGTCGAGCATGTAGCCGACGCACACCTTGATCTCGTCGAAGCCGTCGAGAATGTCGAGCTTGGTCAGGGCGATGCCGTCGATCCCCGAGGTTTTCACGGTCTGGCGCACCAGCACCGCGTCGAACCAGCCGCAGCGGCGCCGGCGCCCGGTGTTGGTGCCGAATTCATGGCCGCGGTCGCCGATGCGCTCGCCGATCTCGTCGGTCAGCTCGCTTGGAAACGGCCCGCCGCCGACGCGGGTCGTATAGGCCTTGGCGATGCCGAGCACATAGCCGATCGCCTTGGGGCCGAGCCCCGAGCCGGTGGCGGCGTTGGCGGCGACCGTGTTCGAGGAGGTGACGAACGGATAGGTGCCGTGGTCGACGTCGAGCAGCGCGCCCTGCGCACCTTCGAACAGAATGCGCCGGCCCTTGCGCCGCTCGGTCTCGAGCAGGTCCCAGACCGCGTCCATATAGGGCAGGATTTTGGGGGCGACCGCGTCGAGCTCGGCGCGTAGCGCGGCGGCCGGAACGGGCTCGAGGCCGAGGCCGCGGCGCAGCGGGTCATGATGCGCGAGAAGCCGGGCGATCTTCTCGTCAAGCAGGTCGGGCTCGGCGAGGTCGGTGAGGCGGATCGCGCGCCGGCCGACCTTGTCCTCATAGGCCGGGCCGATGCCGCGCTTGGTGGTGCCGATCTTGAGCCCGCCCTCGAGCGCCCCTTCGCGATGCGCGTCGAGCTCGCGGTGCAGGCTGAGGATCAGCGTGGCGTTGTCGGCGATCTTGAAATTATGCGGCCCGATCTCGACGCCCTGCGCGGAGAGCTTCGCGATCTCGTCGACGAGATGATGAGGGTCGACCACGACGCCGTTGCCGATGACCGAGAGCTTGCCGGGGCGCACGATGCCGGACGGCAGCAGCGCGAGCTTGTAGGTCGTCCCGCCGATCACCAGCGTATGGCCGGCGTTGTGCCCGCCCTGGAACCGCACCACCACGTCGGCCTTGACCGACAGCCAGTCGACGATCTTGCCCTTGCCCTCGTCGCCCCACTGGGCGCCGACCACCGCCACATTCGCCATGATTCGCGTTTCGCTTCTTCGAAGCTGAAAGCCGGCCGCGTCGACGCCGCGCCGGAGGGCGCCGCGGCGGGCCGGTTTTCAGAAAAAACCTCGCAAAAAACAATCCCGGCGCGGCGGCCGGGGAGACGCCCTGCGGTACACGTTCGGCGCGCGCGAGTAAAGCTTGCGCGCCGCGCCGCGCGCGCGCCGTCTTGTCAGGCGCGAGCGCTTTTGCTATAGGCCGCGGCTTCCAGCCATGACCGAGGCGACGCGGACCCCGCGCTCGCGCGGTCGTGGCTGAAACAGCGCGAGATTCAGCCAGGCGGCGCTTGCGCGGCAGTTTCCTTCCGCCGTCCAGACCCGTCCGGGCGGCTTCACGTCGGCGACGTCCAGGCTTGTTCAGGCCGGCGCCCGATTTTGCAAGAGTTTCGAGGCAGTCCCGATGAAGGCCGACATCCATCCGCAATATCACATGATCAAGGTCGTCATGACCGACGGGACCGAGTTCGCGACGCGCTCGACCTGGGGGTCCGACGGCGCGACCATGAACCTCGACATCGACCCCAAGACGCATCCGGCCTGGACCGGCGGCTCGGCCCAGCTTCTCGATCGCGGCGGGCGCCTGTCGCGCTTCAATTCGCGCTTCGCCGGGCTCAGCTTCGGCAAGAAGTAACGACCAAAAAGCGACAAGGCGGCCGAGGCCGCCTTTTTCATGCGCAGGGCCGGAGCTCCCCGCCGCGGCCCGGCGACAGAAGCGCCTGCGGAGCGCCGCCGCGCTCAGCGCGGGCGAAACGCCGCGTCAAGCAGGGCGATCTGTCCCGCGACCGGATTGGACGCCGCAAGCGGCGCCGGCGCGCGCTCATGAATCAGCGCGTCGAGTTTGCGGATGCGCGCCTGCACCCGCAGCGACGCCGCGACGAGTTCGCACAGCCGTTTCGGCAGCTCCGTCAGCACCTCTTCTCCAGCAACCGCGTCCTGGCGCGCGAGCCGCACGCGCCGTTTCTCGCCGGAGGCTTCAGCGCGCGTCAGTTCGCCCTCGTTCACGGCGCGCTGGAGCAGCAGCCAGGACGCGATCTGCATCAGGCGCGTCGTCAATCGCATGCTTTCGACCGCATAAGCGAGCGCGGCGGGGCGCGGCAGGCCCTGCGCCTCGCGCCGGCCGTCGCCGTCCAGATAGGCGGCGGCGGCGCCGACGAGATCCATCCCTTCCCTGAACAGGCTCTGGAACTGCTCCGACGCGACAAGCTTCTCTCCAAACGAAACCGTCGGCTCGGATTTCATCGAAAAGCTGTGCTTCATTGCGCGGCGAGCCTGTGTTCGAGATGCGCCCGCGAAGGCCGACCGCCTTCGCAGGGAGGTTGCGAAATGGAAAGCCGCAGGCGGACGCGGGCGATCCGCGCCGGCTGCGACGACGTGAAAGTTTTAGACGGTTTTTGCGCAAGCGGGCGGTTAACCTTGCGTTAAGCTTAATGGCGCGCGGGACTCTTGAGGGCGCGCAGGCTTCGCGCAGGGTCCGGCGGCAAGGATGGCGTCTCGTTCCATCCACATGCGCAGGACCGCCATGAGCCCATCCGCCGACCGCCCGACGATCTTCATCGCGACCCCCTGCTTCGGCGGGCTGGTCTCGCAGCGCTACATGCAGTCGATTCTGGCGCTCATCCAGCATTCGGGCGCGGCGGGTTTTGACGCCGCGCTCGCCCTGCTCGGGCATGACTCCCTCATCACCCGGAGCCGCAACACGCTGGTCAGCCAGTTTCTGGCGACAGAGCAGGCGACGCATCTCCTCTTCATCGACGCCGACATCGGCTTCGAGCCGGATCAGGTGACGCAGATGCTCGCCTTCGGCGAGGATTTCGTCGCCGGCGCCTATCCGCTGAAGACGCAGGACTGGAGCGCCGCCGCGATCCGCCGCGCGGCGACGGCGCAGGAAGGCTTCGCCGCCGCGCCGCTGCATTACGTCGGCGCGCCCTGCGTCGGCGCGGACCATGAGCGGCGCGGCCGATTCGCGACCGCGATCTACGCGGGCGGCGGTTTCATGCTGCTGCGACGACGCGTGATCCTGCGCATGATCGAAGCCTATCCGCAGACGCGCTACATGGGCGCCAACGCCTATTCCAACGTCGCGCCGGCGGAGGCCTACGCGCTGTTCGACTGCCTGATCGACAAGGAGTCCGGGACCTATGTCAGCGAGGATTTCGCGTTCTGCCAGCGCTGGCGCGACATCGGCGGAAAGATCTGGCTCGACCTCGAGGGGCGGCTGACTCATGTCGGCGCCTTCGATTTTCGCGGCGATCCGGCGCGGCGCTTCCCCGCCGCCGCGCCGCAGACGCTGGCTTTCGCCGTCTGAGGGCGGCTCGCGTTCACGCGTCGGCGGACGCCGCCGCGCAACGCTCAAGCGACGCCGCTGCGTTAAGCTCGGAGGGCGTCGCCGCGCCAGGCGCCGGCGCGACCTCCAACAGGGCGGAACGCGGCCTACGTCTCACGGCGTGCTGCGGTTTTGATTATGGCCAAGTGGGTTTTTCCAGTCTAGAAGTCATCTCGGCTTGACGATGAGCCGCACGCTCCCGCGCGTGACGCCTTCCGGCGGTTCAGGGCGAAACTGCGCCGCCAGGCGGGGACGCCGCACCGACGCATCGTGGTCGCCGACGCGACGTCCTCTCATGGAAAGAACAATGGCCATCAACACCATCGGAGTGATTGGGGCGGGCCAGATGGGCTCAGGCATCGCTCAGGTCTGCTCGCTCGCGGGCCTCGACGTCATGCTCAATGACGTTTCCGAAGGAAAGATCGAAGCGGGCCTTCAGGCGGCCAGAGCCGGGTTCGCCAAGCTTGTCGAACGCGGCGCGACCGACGCCGGCGCCGTGGACGACGCGCTCGCCCGCATCAAGCCGGCCGCCGACTACGCCGCCATGAAGAACTGCGACCTCGTGATCGAGGCGGCCGTCGAAAACGAAGAGGTCAAGCGCAAGGTGCTCTCCGAGGTCAGCCACGCGCTGCGGCCCGAGGCGTTCCTCGCGTCCAACACGTCGTCGATCTCGATCACGCGGCTCGCCTCGGCCACCGACCGGCCCGAGCGCTTCATCGGCATTCATTTCATGAATCCGGTGACCAAGATGCAGCTCGTCGAACTCATTCGCGGCATCGCCACCGAGAACGAGACCTTCGACGCCGCGAAGACGTTCGTCACCCGCCTTGGCAAGACCTTCACCGTCTCCGAAGATTTTCCGGCCTTCATCGTCAACCGCATCCTGCTGCCGATGATCAACGAAGCGATCTACACGCTTTATGAAGGCGTCGGCTCGGTCGAGGCGATCGACACGGCCATGAAGCTCGGCGCCAATCATCCCATGGGCCCGCTGCAGCTCGCCGACTTCATCGGGCTCGACACGGTGCTCTCGGTCATGCAGGTGCTGCACGAGGGGCTCGCCGACTCCAAATACCGCCCCTGCCCGCTTCTCGTGAAATATGTCGAGGCCGGATGGCTCGGCCGCAAGACGCAGCGCGGCTTCTACGACTATCGCAGCGGCACGCCCGTCCCGACGCGCTGACGCTTGCGCGCCGGTCCGGTCCGCCGTCGGCGGTGGAGAACCGGTCGGCCGAACTTCACAGCGCCGTCACGCGCGCCCTACACTATCCCGGCGAATCGCCGCATTGGTCAGGCGGAATCAAACGTTGACGATTTGATCCAGCGCGGATAATGCGGGAGCCGCAAGAGGAGAGGCGCCGAAAGTGTCGGTCCATTTCCACGCCACAGCTTCGCCGGAAGCCTGTCCGGCCCTTGTCCTTAACGCCGACTTTCGGCCGCTAAGTTACTACCCCTTGTCCTTATGGTCCTGGCAGGATGCGATAAAGGCGGTCTTTCTCGACCGGGTGAACATCGTATCGAGCTATGACAAGGCGGTGCGAAGTCCAAGCTTCGAGATGCAGCTGCCGTCGGTCGTATCCTTAAAGACATATATAAAACCGTCGCGCCATCCGGCTTTCACCCGTTTCAACGTCTTTCTTCGCGACCGCTTCTCCTGCCAGTATTGCGGCTCCCGGCAGGATCTGACTTTCGATCATGTGATTCCCCGCTCCAAGGGCGGGCTGACGACGTGGGAAAACGTTGTCGCGGCGTGCTCGCCCTGCAATCTGCGCAAGAGCGACCGGCTTCCGAACGAAGCCCATATGTGGCCGGCCCACAGGCCCTACCAGCCCACCGTCAACGACCTGCACCAGAACGGCCGGCTGTTTCCGCCGAACTACCTGCACGAAAGCTGGATGGACTATCTTTACTGGGACTCGGAACTCGAGCCGTAAGGCGTTTTCTTCCGCTCGGCGCGCCCTCTCAGCCCAACTCCTTCGCCAGCCGCCGCATGAAAGAGATCGCCGCCGCGACCTGCGATTCTTCGAGGAACTCGTCAGGCTGATGCGCCTGGTCGATCGAGCCCGGGCCGCAGACCACGGTCGGCAGGCCCTCCGCCTGGAACTGCCCCGCCTCGGTGGCGTAGGGCACGCTGATCGTGCGGTTTGACTGCGCGAGCTTGAGCGCCAGCGTCTCCGCCGCCGATCCGGGCTCGGCCGCGAGTCCCGGCACCTCGACCTCGGCCCAGGTTTCGATCGAGGCGTCCTCGGCGTTGCGCCTGAGGCGCGGCAGGGCGACGCGGGCGATATACTCCTCGAGATGGTCGAGCGCGAGCCGCTGCGGCACGTCCGGCAAGCTGCGGAACTCCCAGTCGAAAGCGCATTGCTTGGCGAGGATGTTGCGCGCCGTGCCGCCGTGGATCACCCCGACCTCGATCGTCGAGCAGGGCGGATCGAACCGGCCGGCCGGATCGCCGCGCCGCCCGAGCGCCTCATTGAAGCGATAGAGCTCGCAGACGAGATCGCAGGCCGCCTCGACCGCGTTCGCGCCAAGATAGGGCTTCGAGGAATGAGCTTCGCGGCCGTGCACCGTGGTGCGATAGGTGACGATCGCCTTGTGCGCGTCGGCGACCTGCATCAGCGTCGGCTCGCCGACCAGCACGACGTCGGGGCGCGGCAGGTCCTCGCCGAGTCGGCGAATGGCGTCGAGCGCGCCGCGGCAGGTCGTCTCCTCGTCATAGCTCAGAAGAATATGGATCGGCCGCCTGAGCGCCGCGCGCTGGAATTCGGGGATCATGGCGAGGCAGATCGCGTCGAATCCCTTCATGTCGGTCGCGCCGCGGCCGTAGAGGCGCCCGCGCTCGCGGCGCAGCTCGAACGGATTCGACGTCCAGCTCTGCCCCTCGACCGGCACCACGTCGGTGTGGCCGGACAGCAAGACCCCGCCGTCGACCTTCGGGCCGATGGTGGCGAACAGCGCGGCCTTGTCGCCGACCGCGTTGGGAATCTTCACGTAATCGACGCCGTAATCGTCAAACAGGGATTCGACGAAATTGACCAGCGCGAGGTTCGATTTCGAGCTTTCGGTGTCGAAGGAGACAAGCCGCGTCAGAATCTCGATCGCCGCTTCGAGCCGCGCGCCGTCCTCGCGCGCCTGTGCGTCCTGCGCAGCGGTCATGGTCGTGTCTCCCGGATCGTGGCGCGGGCGGGAGCGAAACTCAGCGCGAGGCTCCCGAAGGCGTCAATTCAGCACGCGGCGCACGAAGGGCGAATCGAGCGAGAACACCGGGATCTGCGCGTCGAACTCCTCGCCGTTCTCGTCCACCATGCGATAGGCGCCGGTCATGATGCCGGACGGCGTCGTGAGATTGGAGCCTGAGGTGTAACGAAACGTCTCGCCGGGCTTCAGGATCGGCTGCTCGCCGACGACGCCCGGCCCCTGCACCTCCTCGAGCTTTCCGTTGCCGTCGGTGATCTTCCAGTGGCGGGAGGTCAACTGCACCGTACGGTCGCTCTGGTTGGCGATTTCGACCGTGTAAGCCCAGAAGAACATCGCCTGCTCGGCGTTCGAGCGCTCGGGTACGAACTCCGGCAGGACCGTGATCTGGATGTCTTGAGTGACGGCGCTGTACATGGCGAAGACGATGAACCCCTTGCGGCCGGGAGGAGCCCCGGCCAGTGCGGACGGCGCAAGACTAGCATAGCTTCGGGTTCAGGAAAACGCCGCGCGCGCCGCCGCGCCGCCGCCGCTACTGGGCGGCGACGCCGAGCGTGGCGAGGCCGTCGAGCGCCTGCGCCAGATCCTCGAGAAGATCGTCCGGGTCCTCGAGCCCGACCGACAGGCGCAGCACGCCGTCGCTGACGCCGAGCGCCGCCCGCGCCTCGGGCGCAAGCCTCTGATGCGTCGTCGTCGCCGGGTGGGTGATCAGGCTCTTGGCGTCGCCGAGATTGCTTGAGATCTTGACGACCTCGAGCGCGCGCCCGACGCCGAAGGCGGCCTCCTTGCCGCCCCTGAGTTCGAACGCCACGAGCGTGCCGCCGCCGGTCATCTGCCGGCGCGCGACGTCGGCGTGCGGATGGTCGGGGCGGCCCGGATAGCGCACGAAGGAGACCTCGGGCCGGGCGGCGAGGAAATCGGCGATGCGCGCCGCCGTCGAGGTCTGGCGCGCGATGCGGATTTCGAGCGTCTCCAGCGCCTTCAGGAGCACCCAGGCGTTGAAGGGCGAAAGCGCCGGCCCGGTCTGGCGCAGGAAGGTCTGGAGGTCGCCTTCGAGCAGCGTCTTCGAGCCGAGGATGACGCCGCCGAGACAGCGCCCGCCGCCGTCGATGTGCTTGGTCGCCGAATAGACCACGAGATCGGCGCCGAGCCGCAGCGGCTTCTGCAGCATCGGCGTCGCGAACACATTGTCGACGATGAGAATCGCGCCCGCGTCATGCGCGATTTTGGCGATCGCCGGAATGTCGTAGACGTCGAGCAGCGGATTGGTCGGGCTTTCGAGGAACAACACCTTGGTCTGCGGCCGGATCGCCGCCCGCCAGGCGTCGAGGTCCGCGCCGTCGACCAGCGTCGAGGCGACGCCGTAGCGCGGCAGATGGTCCTCGATAATGAAGCGGCAGGCGCCAAACAGCGCGCGCGCCGCCACCACATGATCGCCGGCGCGCACCTGCGACATGGCGGCGGCGGTCACGGCGGCCATGCCCGTCGCTGTGGCGCGGGCGGCCTCGGCCCCCTCGATCAGGGCCATGCGCTCCTCGAACATGGCGATCGTCGGATTGCCGTAGCGCGAATAGACGAAGCCCGGGTCGTCGCCCTTGAAGCGCGCCTCGCAGGCCTCCATGGTCGGGAAGACATAGCCCTGCGTCAGGAACAGCGCCTCGGCGGTTTCGCCGAAGGGGGAGCGCGTCGCGCCGCCATGGACGAGCAGCGTCGCCGGGCGCAGAGTCTTGGAGCCGGTCAATCGTCTCTCCTCTGGTGATCCCGGCTGATTAGGACTTTCTTACCCGCGCCTCAAGCCTTAAGCTCGCGCGCCCGCCCTTGCCGCCCCGTCTTCATGCCTTTGCCCGCCAAAACATTCGAGTCCGACGACTTCGGCCCCTCCTTCGGGCTTCTCGCGCGCCAGAAGATCGAGGTCATGATCCGGCGCGGCATGATCGCGCCCTCCGAGCCGATCGAAGCGCGCCAGCTCCAGCCGGCGAGCCTCGACCTGCGGCTCGGGCCGAAGGCCTATCGCGTGCGCGCGAGCTTTCTGCCCGGGCGCGAGCGATGCGTCGGCGAGCTGCTGCGCGAGGACGACGCGATCGACCTTGCGTCGGGCGCCGTGCTCGAACGCGGCTGCGTCTATGTCATCCCTCTGCTCGAACGGCTTCGCCTGCCCGACAGCATCTCGGCGGTCGCCAATCCCAAAAGCTCGACCGGCCGGCTCGACATCTTCACGCGGCTCATCGCCGACCGGTCGGAGGCGTTCGACCGCGCGCCGCGCGGCTATGAGGGCCAGCTCTACGCCGAGGTGTCGCCGCGCAGCTTCTCCGTGCGCGTCCGAAAAGGCTCGAAGCTCAACCAGATCCGCTTCCGGCGGCTCAATTCGCAGCAGCTGCGTCTTGCCGGCTTCGCCATCGACGACCGTGAGCTGGCGCAACGCCACGATTCGCGTCCGCTGGTCGAAGGCGCGGCCAATCTGCGCCAGGGCCTGATCCTGCGCGTCGCGCTCGGCGAGGCCGCGCCCGGCGCGCCGATCGGCTTTCGCGCGCAAAAGCACGCCGAGGTGGTCGACATCGACCGGACGGGCTACAGGCTCGACGATTTCTGGGACAGGATCTGGCCGCGCGCCGACGGCCGGCTCATTCTCGACCCCGGCGAGTTCTATATCCTCGCCTCGCAGGAACGCCTGCAGATTCCGCCGGACCTCGCCGCCGAAATGGTGCCGATCGACCCGGCCATGGGCGAGTTTCGCGTCCATTACGCGGGCTTCTTCGATCCGGGCTTCGGCGCCTCGCCCGACATGAAGCCCGGCGCGCGCGCCGTGCTCGAGGTGCGTAGCCACGAAGTCCCGTTCGCGCTCGAAGACGGGCAGATCATCGGCCGCCTCGTCTATGAGAAAATGGCCGAGCCGCCGCTGACCCTTTACGGCGAGGGCGAAGGCTCGAACTATCAGGGCCAGGGGCTGAAGCTCTCAAAGCATTTCGTGATGGGCTGAGCCGTTTGGGCCGAGCGGGCCGGCCGGCTCAGCCGTGCGCGAAAACGCGGAAATAATCGTCGAGCACGGCCTCATAGATCGCGGCGAGCGCGCCGATCTCCGCCGCCGGCGCGCGTTCGTCGACCATATGCATGGTCTGGCCGACGAGGCCGAACTCCAGCACCGGGCAATAGGCGCGGATGAAGCGCGCGTCCGAGGTGCCGCCGCTCGTCGAAAGCTTCGGCCTGCGCCCCGTCGTCCGCTCGACGGCGCCGGCGACGAGCCCGACGAAGGCGTCAGGCTCGGTGACGAAGGCGAGCGCGTTGCAGGGTTCGAAGGCCAGCGCGAAATCCGCGCCCTGCGCCGCCCGCGCCGCGCGCGTCTGAAGCTCGGCGGCGAGGCTTTGCGGCGTCCAGTGGTCGTTGAAGCGGATGTTGAAGCGCGCCCGCGCCTGCGCCGGAATCACGTTGAAGGCCGGATTGCCGACGTCGAAGCTGACGATTTCAAGATTCGAGGGGTCGAAAAGCGCCGTCCCCGCGTCGAGCGGCGGGGCCGCCAGCGCCTGCGCGAGGCGCATCGCCGCAGGAATGGGATTGTCGGCGCGCTGCGGATAGGCGACATGGCCCTGGCGGCCTGTGACCGTCAGCGTCCCGTTGAGCGAGCCGCGCCGGCCGATCTTGATCATGTCGCCGAGCGCGTCCGGGTTGGTCGGCTCGCCGACGAGGCAATGGTCGAAGCGCGCGCCGCGCTCAGCCGCCCAGGCGAGCAGCTTTTCGGTCCCGTTGATCGCCGGGCCTTCCTCGTCTCCCGTGATCAGCAGGCTGATCGAGCCTTTGAACGGGCCGCGCGCGCAAAAGCTTGCCGCCGCCGCCGCAAAGGCCGCGATCGCGCCCTTCATGTCGACGACGCCGCGCCCGATGATCTCGCCGCCGTCGATCTCGGCCGCGAAAGGGTCGCTGCGCCATCGCGCGAGATCGCCCGGCGGCACCACGTCGGTATGGCCGGCGAAGGCGAAATGCGGCGCGCCCTCGCCAAAGCGGGCGAAGAGATTGACGACGTCGGGCGTGCCGGGCGCGGAAAAAGTCACGCTCTCGACCGAAAAGCCGGCCTGGCGCAGGCGCGCGGCGAGCGCCTCCTGCGCGCCCGCGTCCTGCGGCGTGACGGAAGGCCGGCGCACCAGCGCGCGGCAGAGATCGACCGCGTCCTGTCCCAGATCCGTCATCGCGCCGCCCTGAAGATTTAGCGGTCCGGTCTATCGCACGGAAGGCCCGCGTCGCCAATCGCGCCCGTCAGGCGGCGAAGCCCGCCTGGCGCGGCCGCTCGCCGGGCCGCTTACAAAGACGCCGCCCGCTCCCCATTTGCTATTGTGAAACGGACGAAAATGACGCATGTGCTGCGAAAGGCCGGAGGGCGTCCGCGACCGGCCGGATGGCGTGCGCCCGGCCGGAACGCCCCGCACGGGGCGTCGGTCTGTCCGCTTCACGGGTCCATGTTTCACGGGTCCATGTTTCACGGGTCCATGCTTTACGGGTCCATGCGTCCCCTGGTCCAACTGGCGCGAGCTTGAACGAAAGCCGCCGACGGAAACACGATCGATGCGCAAAGTTGTTGGCGGAAAGCTGCACGGCATCCGCGTCACGGAATCGAATCTCGAATATCACGGCTCGATCACGCTCGATCCCGCCCATTGCGAGGCCGCGGGCATCTTTCCGCTCGAATTCGTGGAGATCTGGAACAAGAGCTCCGGCGCGCGCATCTCGACCTATGTGATTCTCGGCCAGCGCGGCTCGCGCTGCTGCGTGCTCAACGGCGCCGCCGCGCGCACCTGCCAGCCGGGCGACGAGCTGATCATCTGCAGCTCGGTCTATGTCGACGGCGAGGAGATCGTCGGCCTTTCGCCCAAGGTCGTGACCTTCGACGCGCACAACAACGTCGTCGAGACGCTGCAATATTCGGTCTCGCAGGACGCCGCCGGCCGCTACCAGTTCGCGATTCTGGACGACGAAGGCGCGCGGCTGCAGGTTCCGCTGAAATCGGGCGTGCGCCAGAAGCGCGCGAGCTGACCGCGCCGGGCGGCTCCGCAAACGCCGCCGGCTTGACTTTCGCGCCCCGCCTATCCCATATTTCGTACGAAGCGTTCGCCATACAGAACGCGCTGACGCGCGCCGGCCCAAGCAATTGACGATCGTCCTGTCCCAAAAACTGAACGGGCTGCGCGAGACCGACGCGCCGCACAGCTTCGTCGCCCATTTCGGCCCGGACCACGCGCTCGACCTCGATTCGGGCGCGCGGCTCGACGACTGGACCATCGCCTACCAGACCTACGGGACGCTGAATGCGGAGCGCTCCAACGCCGTGCTGGTCTGCCACGCGCTGACCGGCGACCAGCATGTCGCCAACGTGCACCCCGTCACCGGCAAGCCCGGCTGGTGGAGCAGCATGGTCGGCCCCGGCAGGCCGATCGACACCGACCGCTATTTCGTCATCTGCTCCAACGTGCTCGGCGGCTGCATGGGCACCACCGGCCCGGCCTCGCGCAACGCCGCGACGGGGCGCCCCTACGGGCTCGACTTTCCGGTCGTGACCATCGCCGACATGGCCCGCGCGCAGGCGAAGCTGATCGACCATCTTGGCGTCGACACGCTGTTTTGCGTCGTCGGCGGCTCGATGGGCGGCATGCAGGTGCTGCAATGGGTCGCGAGCTATCCCGAGCGCGTGTTCAGCGCCATGCCGATCGCGACCGCGGCCAAGCATTCCTCGCAGAACATCGCCTTCCACGAAGTCGGCCGGCAGGCGGTCATGGCCGATCCCGACTGGCGCAAGGGCCGCTATCTCGACGAAGGCGTGATCCCGACCAAGGGGCTCGCCGTCGCGCGCATGGCCGCGCATATCACCTATCTTTCGGACGAGGCGCTGCAGAGCAAGTTCGGCCGCAAGCTGCAGGACCGCGAGGCGCGCGCCTTCTCCTTCGACGCCGAATTCCAGATCGAGAACTATCTGCGCTATCAGGGCTCGAGCTTCGTCGACCGGTTCGACCCCAATTCCTATCTCTACGTCACCCGCGCCTGCGACTATTTCGACCTCGCCGCCGACTATGACGGCTCGCTCGCGCGCGCCTTCCAGGGTGCGAAGACGCGCTTTTGCGTCGTCTCCTTCAGCTCCGACTGGCTCTACCCGACCTCGGCCTCGCGCGCGATCGTCCATGCGCTCAACGCCGGCGGCGCCTCGGTGTCCTTCGTCGACATCGAGACCGACCGCGGCCATGACGCCTTCCTGCTCGACCTGCCGGAGTTCGAGGCGACCTCGCATGGCTTCCTCGCGGCGGCGGCGCGGGCGCGCGGCCTGCCCGAGCGCGGGACGTGAGCGCGCAGGCGCCGTCCCGAGACGTGAGCGCGCAGGCGCCGTCCTATGACGACGCGCGCATCGCCGCCCTGCCCCTCTCGCCGGCCGGCCGCGTCGATCTCCTGCTCGTCGCCAGCATGGTGAGCGCCGGGGCGCGCGTGCTCGACGTCGGCTGCGGCGACGGCGCGCTGCTGCGCCTGCTTGCCGAGGAGAAGGGCGTCGACGCGCGCGGCATCGAATTGTCGCAGCGCGGCGTCAACGATTGCGTCGCGCAGGGTCTGTCGGTGATTCAGGGCGACGCCGACACCGACCTTTCAGGTTACCCGGACGACGCCTTCGACTTTGTGATCCTGTCGCAGACGCTGCAGGCGACGCGCCGCCCGCGCGCCGTGCTCGAAAACATGCTGCGCATCGGCCGGCGCGCGATCGTGTCCTTCCCCAATTTCGGCCACTGGCGCATCAGGACGCAGCTCGCCTTCGGCGGCCACATGCCGGTGACGCGGCAGCTGCCGACGCCCTGGTACGACACGCCGAACATTCATTTCTGCACGATTTCGGATTTCATCGCCCTCGCCGAGTCGATCGGCGCCAGAATCGAGCGCGGCGTCGCGCTCGATTCAAAGGGCGAGCCGCTGTCGTGGGGCGGGCGCTCGGTGTGGAACCTGTTCGGCGAACAGGGCGTGTTCCTGCTTTCGCGCCGGGGCTGATCAGTCGCCTTTGATCAGAGCGTCAGGAACGACGAAGCGCTCGGCGCCGTCGTCGACGGTGACGACCGTGTCGTCGCCCTCGCGCCGGCTCTGCGCCGCGCCGCCGCGCGCCACGACATGACCGTGGTCGAAATCGAGCGTGCGCCTGAAGCCGTCCGGGAAAGTCACGACAAGCGTCGCGACGCCGGCGTCCTTGCGCGAGACGCCCGCCTTGCAGACGGAGACCGCGGCGTCGCCCTTGAAGCCGCAGCCAATCTCGGCTGTCGCATGATAGGGCGTTCCCGCAACCCTGGCGTCGTGCGGCGCGGGGGCGGCGGCTTCGCGCAGAAAGCGGGCGTCGACCCAGCCTTTTTCATCCGAATCGCCGGTGAGCTGGATCTGGCGCCAGGTCGCGCCGTGGACCGTCCGACAGCCAAGATTGCGCACGATCGCCCCCTCGCCGAGCTGGAGCGAGGCCGTGGCGGACGGCGAGGGCCCCGCGCGCAGGTTCAGCGCATCGCCGGCGGCGAGACCTTCGACGCGGAAATAATCCGGCCCGCCGGCGCAGCCGTCGGCGACGTCGGCCGCCGCCTGCCGCCCTGGCGCCGCAGGCGCGCGCGCGCCTGACCCGTCGACGCGAAGGTCGAGCGTGAAATCGGCTTTCTCCCTGCGTCGCGCCGCGTTGCGGTAAAGGTAGACCTCGACCACATAAACGCCGTCGACAGGCAGAACGCCGGAAAAATCATGTCCCGAGGTCGCGCCCATATACATGGCCGATTTCGCGCCGGGCGCGATCACGTTCATGTAAAGGCTCAAATTGCTCGCCGAAAGCCTGGCCGAGAGGGTTTGTCCGGCGCGCGCGTCGATCCGGTAGCGCACCGTGTCATAGCCCCTGACCGAGCCGCTGACCGTCTCGCCGCTCGCGCCGGCCGGAAAATGCACGTCCACTGTCCTGACCGCGTCGCCGAGAGCGGGAGCGGACGCGCCAAGCGCGAAGGCAAGAAAGACAGTCGTGGCGAGGGTTCGCATGCGTGGTTCTCCGGCGCCGTGCGGCGACCCGAGAATGGGCGCCGGCGCGGAGGGTTCCGCGTCGGCTATTGACGCGGAAAAGTTATTTCGCGGTCTTGGCCCGCTCGATCGATTCCGTGATGATGGCGCGGGCGCGCTCGGCGTCGCCCCAGCCCTCGATCTTGACCCATTTGTTGGGCTCGAGATCCTTGTAGTGGGCGAAGAAATGCTCGATCTGGTGGAGCGTGATCTCCGGCAGCTGCGAATAATTCTCGACGTGCGCGTAACGCTTGGTCAGCTTGGCCGAGGGAACGGCGAGGATCTTTTCGTCCTGCCCGGCCTCGTCGCGCATGATCAGCACGCCGACCGGCTTGCAGCTCATGACGGCGCCCGGCACGATCGCGCGGGTGTTGGCGATGATCACGTCGCAGGGGTCGCCGTCCTCCGACAGCGTATGCGGGATGAAGCCGTAATTGCCGGGATAGCGCATCGACGTATAAAGAAAGCGGTCGACGATCAGCGCGCCGGCGGCCTTGTCGAGCTCATATTTGATGGGCTCGCCCCCGATCGGGACTTCGATCACGACATTGACGTCGTGGGGCGGATTCTTGCCGATCGAGATGGCGTCAAGGCGCATGGTCGTCTCCTGTTCCCTCGTTGCGGCCGGCGGAGAAACGCCGCGCCGGATCAATCTTTGGCCCGCCGGGAACGTCGCGCGGCGGACGGGCAAGCATGAAGCGCCCCGCGCGCGCCCGCAACTCCCCTCGAGGCGCCTGTGCGGCCTGCGCGCCTGAAGGCGAGAAAGAGACAAGCGTAGAGATCGGCGCGGGCGCGCCTCAGGGCGGGTCGTCCGGCCTTATGCGCCGCGGCGCGCCGCGCGGCAAGTCTGACCTTGGAGGTAATCGGAGCCGGAACGGGGCCTGGCCGGGGCGGCCCGCCTACTCGAAGGCGAAGGCGTGCCGCGCCCGGATCTCGGAGCCGAACCGCTCGTTGGCCTGTCGCACGTTGCGGCCGCCGAGATGCTGGTAGAAGGCGACCGCGCGCTCATTGTCGGCGAGCGCCCAGACGAGAAAGGACGAATAGCCGTAATCGGCGAGATCCTGCCGCGCCGTCTCGAACAGGCGGCGGCCGAAGCCCGCGCCCTGGAATTCGGGCGCGACGTAAAGCTCGAAGATCTCGCCGCCGTAGCGCAGCGAGGGCACGCGGTTGCGGCCGTAGCTGACATAGCCGCCGATCGTCTCGTCGAAATCGAGCACGAGGAGGCGCGATCCGCGCACGATCGCCGAATGCCACCAGCGCGGCCCGCGCCGCGCGATCAGCCGCTCGAGCTCGCGCCCGGGAATGAGGCCTCGATAGGCGTCGCGCCATGCGGCGTCATGCGCGGCGGCGATGCCGGCCGCGTCGCCCTCGCGCGCGTTGCGGATGCTGATCACGCTCTCGATCATGGGGCGATGTTAAGGTTGATCGCCGGCGCTCCGCAAGAGGCTCCACGCCGCGCCGGGGCGCCGGGGCGCGCGTTACCGGCCGGAGGCTTCCGCCCGGCCCGACAGGGCGCCGGGGCCAAAGCCCGGCTCAAGGCTGAGGTCGCGCGGCGCGGCGGGCGCCTCGTCGCGGCGCGGCGCGGTCGGGCGCTGCGAGCGATAGACGCCCTTGATCAGCACGACATAGGCGATCACCGCGCAGTCGAGCAGCGTAATCCACCAGATCTGCGACACGGCCGCGCCGAGAAACGAGAGCGCCAGCACGGCGGAGAGGCCCGCGAGCACGGAGGGCGCGATCGATTCGGGCACGCGCGCGGTGAGCCGGAAGGTCAGCGCCGTAAGCAGCGCGAAAGCGCCCGCGCCGACGAGGCCGAGATCATGCCAGACGATGAAAGGCAGCCCCCGCGGCGCGTCGTGGGACAAAAATCCCAGCGCCGCCATGCGGTCCGTCGAGCCGAAGCCGTGCCCGGTGACAAGGCGCGGCCAGTCGGAGACGATCATCTCGCGCCAGGCCTCCATGGACCGCGCGCCCGGCCCCGCCTCGGGCCAGGCGCCGGCCAGCGCGCCGACGCCGAGCGCGAACAGGGGCGCGGCGAGAATCAGCGCGGCGAAAGCCGCGCCGAGATTGGGCCCGATGCGCGACGGGTTCGACATGGCGAGCGCGAAGACGAAGGCGCCGGCCCCCATCGCCGCGAGCCCGGCCTGCGCGAAGCCGGCGAAAGCCACGCCCGCCGCAAGCAGCGCGAGCCCCGCCGCGAACGCCCAGCGCTCGCGCAGGCACAGCGCGCCGAGCGCCGGCCAGACCAGCACGACGAGCGCGATCATCGCCCGCGCGAACAGCGAATCGCCGAACGCGCCGGCCCCGGCGAAGGACGTTTCGCCGCGCAGCGCGAAATAAAGCAGGCTCAGCGCGTTCAGCGTCACCCCGACCGGCAGCAGGTAGAGGTCGAAGGTCCGCGTGCGCGGCGGCAGCCACGCGGCGACGAGCGCGACGAGCAGCGTGGTGACGACGATCTGCGCGAAACGCGGCGCGGCCTCGGCCGGAAACGGCGTCCAGACAAGGGACAGGCCGGCCCAGAAGGCGACGAACAGCGCGGCGAGCCCCGCGGGCGAGCCGAGCGCGCCCATGAGATGGCGCGGCCCGTGCCCTTCCGCGCCGATCACGGCGCCGATCAGCATCGTCGCCGCGCCGATCGGCATGAGCACATAGATCGCGCCCTCGGCGGCGACGCTGAGGACGGGCATGACCGTCATGAGCGTCACGAGGCCGAGGCTGATCAGAAGCTTCGAGGCGCTGGCCGCCGGCGTTTCGACGGAATGCGAGGCGATGAACATGAAGCGCTCTGGTCTCGTCCGCTGCGGTCAGGGCTGAGGCCGACGCGGAGCTTCCCGACGCGGAGCTCCGCGTCGCCGCGCGCGGCCATCTGAAACATTTTACGGCGTAATTGCAAGAAACCGAGCCGCGGGGCCTCCCTCGCCGCGTGCGCGCGGGCACGCCGGTTGCGTCGCCGACGGTCCAGGTTCAATGGTCTGTTAAGGATGACGGCGCAGCCTGAGCCAGGAAGGTCAGGCCCGCGCCGACCGGGATGGAGGTCCACGCCCATGCGTCATCTGCGCAAAGCCTTTGAAGACGACACGCGGACCATCGCCGCGCTCGCCATGCTCGGGCTTGTCATGATGGCGCTGTTCCAGCCCTGACCGGAGACGTCGCGCCCGCCGTCATGGCGCGCCTCTTGCTTGATCTTATGCGCTGGGGAGGAATTGGCGTCCGTCTGGATCGGAAAGCGACGATGACCAAGATCCTTATTCTCGTATGCTCCATGTCGACTCCCGTCGAGGAATGCTCCCCCATGACGGCGCTCAGCGCGGCGCGCGGCCCCGACGTCTCGAGCGCCATCAGTTGCGGCCTGTTCGGCCAGGCCCAGCTCGCCCGCTCTCCCCTCGGCCCCCAGCGCGACGAATATGAAAAGATCGTCTGCTCGACGGGCGGCGCGCGCAGCTGACGGCTTCACGTTTTCGTCGTTCCCTGCGCCGTCGCTCCTGAGGCGCGGCCGTGCGTTCCGCGTCGCGGCGCGCAAGGCGCCTTTACGCGCCGCGGCAAAACGCTAAGCTCGCGCGAACGCCGCGTCAGCGCGGCGCGATTTCGTCCGCGGAGCGCAGATGATCGACGCCGGCCCGGGTAATTCTGGCTTTTCGCCGTTGCGGCGCAGATCGTCTTCGCGGCGCAGATCGTCGTTGCGGCGCACGACCCGCGCCCCTTCGCCCGCGCCTTTCGCGCGGCCATGACGGCGGCGCGCGCGTCCGCGCCCGGCTGGCCCATCCTTCGGCGCGCCGCCGCTTTTTTCATCTTCTGGATCTTCATCGCCGGCGCGGCGCCGTTGGGCCTCGCAATCGGGGCGGCGGCGTCCGTCGCCGCCGCCGCGCTGAGCCTTCGGCTCGCGCCCTCCGGCGGCGCGCGGCCGCGGCCCGCGCTCCTCATGCGCCTTGGCGTCCGCTTCGCCGTCCAGTCGATTCTCGCCGGCTTCGACGTGGCGCGGCGCGCTTTCGCGCCGCGGCTCGCGCTGAAGCCGGGCTTCGTCGTGTTCCGGCCGCAGATCGAATCGGCCGGCGCGCGCAGCGCCTTCTACGCCCTGTCGAGCCTGCTGCCGGGTTCGCTGCCGGTCTGCGAGGAAGCCGACGGCGCGCTCATCGTCCATTGCCTCGACGTCGGCCAGCCGGTCGCGGCGCAGCTCGCCGCGGAGGAGGCGGCGTTCGCGCGCGCCTTCGGGCTCGAGGCCTCGCGCGGCTGCTGCGCGGCCCGGACGACGCCGACCGCATGATGGCCGCGCAGCTTCTCGGCGCAGGCGGCGTGGCGACGCTCGCGCTCGTCTCGGCCGCGACCGGAACGCCCGGCGTCGAGGACGTCGCCCTGTCGCTCGCCCTGCTCGCGGTCTTCGCCTCGCTCGCCTTCGTGCTCAAGGGCGCGCCCGACGAAAGCGGCCCGCGTTCATGACCTCCTCCATCCTCACGCTGGCGTTCGACGCCTTCAGCGTCGTCGCCGTGAGCCTCGGCGGCTTTTTCTTCCTCGCCGGCGCGCTCGGCCTCCTGCGCTTTCCCGATCCGCTGTGCCGGCTGCACGCGCTCACCAAGGCCGACACGCTTGGGCTCGGGCTGATCGTGCTGGGGCTCATTCCGCAGGCCGGCGGCGTCGCCGGCGCGCTGAAGCTCGTCGCCGTCTGGGCGCTCGCCCAGATCGGCGCGGCGACGAGCTCGCAAATCGTCGCCGGCGCCCTGCGGAGACGCGGGGACGCGCGCCGCGAGGAGACCGGCGCATGAGCCTGCTCGACGCGCTCGACCTCGGCCTCGCCGCGCTCGTCGCCGCCACGGCGGCGTGGACGATCCTAACCCGCGCCGCCTTTTCGGCGGCCGTCGGCTATGTCGCCTACGGGCTGCTTCTGGCGCTCGTCTGGGTGCGGCTCTCGGCGGTCGACGTCGCCATCGCCGAGGCGGCGATCGGCGGCGGCGTGACCGGCGTGCTGCTGATCGGCGCGGCGCGCCGGATCGGCGACGCGCCCTGCGCGGCCGGAGACCGCCCCGGCCTGCCCGTCCGGCTCGCCGCCGGCGCGCTCTGCGCCCTCTGCGCGCTGGCGCTCGCCGGCGTCATCCTGTCCCTGCCGCAGCACGGCCCTGGCCTTTCGGCGCAGGTCGCGGCCCATCTCGAGCCGACCGGCGTCGGCAATCCGATCACCGCCACGCTGATGGTCTTCCGCTCGTTTGACACGCTGCTCGAAAAGATCGTGCTGGTGCTCGCCGTGGTCGGCGTCTGGTCGCTGACGCCGGACCGTTTCTGGGGCGGCGCGCCGGGGGCGCCGGCGCTGCCGCGCCGCCATGGCGCCCTGCCGTTCCTCGCGCGGGCGCTGCCGCCGCTCGGCCTCGTCGTGGGGATCCATCTCGTCTGGGTCGGCAAGGACGAGCCGGGCGGCGCCTTCCAGGGCGGCGCGGTCGTCGCGGCCATGTGGCTCGTCATGCTGCTCGCCCGCGTGTCGCAGGCGCCCTCCGTGCGCTCGCGGCCGCTGCGCCTCGCCCTCATCGTCGGCCCGGCCCTGTTCGTCGTTTCGGGCGTCCTCGGGCTGTTCACGGCCGGCGCCGTGTTCGCCGTGCCGGAGGCCTGGTCCGTCCCCCTCATTCTCGTCGTCGAGGCTTTCATGACCCTGTCGATCGCGGCGACGCTGCCGATGCTGGTGCTTGGCCCGCCCGCCCATGGCCCGGCGCCGCACGCGCCCGCCGAAGGCGGCGCCGCGCCATGACGCCCGGCGCGCTCGCCGGGCTGACCGGCGCCTTTCTCGTCGGCCTCGGCCTCTACGGGCTGATCGTCGACCCGCAGCCGCTGCGCAAGATTCTCGCCTTCAACATGCTTGGCAGCGGGGTCTTCCTCGTGTTCGGCATCGTCGCGCGCAACGGCGCCGGCGCGGGCTTCGCCTCCGACCCGGTCCCGCAGGCGCTGGTCATCACCGGCGTCGTCGTCGCCTTTTCGGCGAGCGCGCTCGCCGTCGCGATTCTCAACCGCCTCGTCGACGAAGAGGGCGAAGCGAGCCTCAGGCCCGACGCGCCGCCCGCCCCGGCCGACCGGACCGCGCCGTGAACGAAGCCCTCGCGAGCCTTTCCGGCGCGGCGGCCTCGCCGGGCGGGCTTCTCCTGCCGGCCGCCGTTCTCGCGCCGGTCGTCGGCGTCATGGCCGCCTTCACGCTCGGCGGGCGCAACGCCCAGCGCGTCGCGCTCGCCCTCGCCCCCGTCAACATCGTGATCGCCGCCCTGATCGCGAGCGCCGTCTGGCGCGCCAGGGCGCCGATCTTCTACCATGTGGGCGGCTTCGCGCCGCCGCTCGGCCTCAGCCTGCGGGCCGACGGCTTTTCGGCGGTCATGCTGGCGACGAGCGCGCTCGTCATGGCCGCGGCGCATCTTTTCGCGCGGGCCGATTTTGCGACGCCCGCGGGCGTCGCCGAGGCGCGCGCCCCTTTTGCGTTCTGGACGCTCACCCAGGCGCTGAGCGCGGCGCTGGCCATCGTCTTCCTCAGCGCCGACCTGTTCAATCTGTTCGTCGCGCTGGAGCTTCTGACCTTCGCCGCCGTCCCGCTCGTCTGCCTCAAGGGGAGCGCCGAGACGCTGCGGGCGGCGCTGCGCTATCTCCTGTTCGCGCTGATCGGCTCCGTGCTCTATCTGCTCGGCGTGACGCTGCTCTACGGCGCCTATGGCACGCTCGACATGGCGCTGCTCGCCGAGCGGCTGCGCCCCGCGCCGATCGTCTACGCCGCCGCCGCGCTGGCGACGGCCGGGCTGCTCGCCAAGACCGCGCTCGTCCCACTGCATCTGTGGCTGCCGCCGGCGCACGCCAACGCGCCGGCGCCGGCCAGCGCGATTCTCTCCGCGCTCGTCGTCAAAGGCTCCTTCTTCCTGATCGTGCGGCTGTGGTTCGACGTCTTTCCGGCGCTCGCCGCGGGCGCCGCGTCGGCGCTGATCGCTGGCCTCGGCTGCCTCGCCATCCTCGTCGGCGGGACGATGGCGCTGCGCCAGGCGCGGCTCAAGCCGCTGATCGCCTATTCGACCGTCGCCCAGCTCGGCTATCTCTTCTTGATGTTCCCGCTCGCGGTCGGCGGCGCCCCCTGGGCGCCCGACGCCTGGGCCGGAGGCGTGATGCAGACCCTGTCGCACGCCTTCGCCAAGGCCGGCATGTTCCTCGCGGCGGGCCTTGTGGTCGAGGGCCTCGGCCATGACCGCATCGCCGATCTGCGCGGGCTTGGCCGGGCCATGCCGCTCGCCGCGCTGACGCTTGGAATCGGCGGGCTTTCGCTCGTCGGCCTGCCGCCGAGCGGCGGCTTCATGGCCAAATGGCTGCTGCTGACCAGCGCCGCCGAGGCCGGCTTCTGGCCGATCGTCGCCATGCTTCTCGCCGGCGGGCTGATGGCCGGCGCCTATGTCGGCCGCATCCTCGGCCCGGCGCTGGCGACGCCCGCCCCGCCGCTCAGGTCGCGGCCCCACCCGCTGCGCGGGGCGGCGGCGCTCGCGCTCGCCGTCGTCGCTTTGCTGATGGGGCTCGCGCCGCTCGGCTTCTACGATTTTCTCGACATCGGCCGCCCGCTTATTCCCTAGGACGCGCATCATGAGCCCGGGCGCACAATGACCGACACGACGGCCCTTCTCCTCGCCGCCGCCTATGGCGCGCCGCTCGTCCTCGCGCTCGCCTGCGCCGTTCCCGGCCTGCGCCGGCTCGCCCTGGCGCTCGCGCCCTATGCGCCCGTGCCGGCGCTTCTCGCCGCGCTCGACGCCCTGACGCTCGGGCGCATCGCCGCGCGCACGCCGCTGCTCGGCCTCAATTTCTACCTCGACGCGCCGGGCGCCGTGCTGATGGCCGCCGCCGCCGCGCTGTGGATCGCGGCCGGCGTCGCCGCCGGGCCGCTGCGCGCGGGCGACAACGGCCTGCGCTTCACGATCGGCTGGCTGCTGACGCTCGCCGGCGGCATGGGCGTCTTCGCCGCGACCGACCTCGTGACCTTCTATTTCGTCTTCGCCCTCGTCAGCCTGCCGGCCTATGTGCTCATCACGCATGACGGGAGCGCCCGGGCGCTGCGCGCGGGCGTCGTCGCCATCGCCTTCGCCCTGTTCGGCGAGGCGATCCTGCTGCTGGGGCTCGCGCTCCTTGCGGCGGGCGAGCCGTCCGGCAGCCTCTATATCGCCGACGTCATGGCCGCCCTGCCGGACTCGCCCTTCGCCGCGCCGGCCGTGGCGCTGACGGTCGCGGGCCTCGCCATGAAAATGGCGCTCCCGCCCATGCACGGCTATCTGCCGCTCGCCTACACGGCCGCGCCCCCGGCGGCGGCCGCCGCCCTGTCGGCCGCAGGCGTCAACGCCGGCGTGATCGGGCTGATCCGCTTCGTTCCCTTCGAGACCGGCCTGCCGGGGCTCTCCGAGGCGCTGACCGCCGCCGGGCTGTTTGCGGCCTTCTACGGCGTGGCGCTCGGCCTGCTGCAGAGAAACCCGAAGACGATCCTCGCCTATTCCAGCGTCAGCCAGATGGGCGTGCTCGCGGCGGTCGTCGGCATGGGCCTGTCGGCCGAGGACCCTGCCGCGCTGATCCAGACCGCCTTTTACGGCGCGAATCATCTGCTCGTGAAAGGCGCGCTGTTTCTTGGCGTCGGCGCGGCGGCGGCGCGCGGCGGACGGCGCGTCCTCATTCTCGCGCCGGCGATTCTCCTCGCGCTCAATCTCGGCGGCCTGCCGCTGACGGGCGGCGGGCTCGCCAAGCTCGCGGTCAAGGACACGCTCGGCTCCTTCGTCGTGGGCTGGCTCGCGGCGTTTTCGGCGGCGGGCACGACGCTGCTCATGCTGCATTTCGCCGGCCGGCTCGCGAGCGTCGAGGCCGAAGCGCCCGCCGCCGGACGCCGGCGCGCCGAACTCGGCTGGTTCAGCGCCGTCGCGGCGGCGGTCTTCCTGCCCTATCTCTTTTTTCCGATCGTCGGGCAGCCGATCGACGCCGCCTTCGCGCCGGCCGCGCTCGTCGACGGCCTTTGGCCCGTGCTTCTCGGCGCGGCGCTCGCCTTCGCGCTGCGGCGCGCGGGCGACGCGCTGCCGCATGTCCCGCCGGGCGACCTCGTGGTGGTCGAGGAGGCGGGCGTCATGGCGCTCGCCCGCGTCGGCGCCATGGTGGAGCGCGCCGAATACGCCATGCGGCGCTGGCCGGCCGCCGCCATGGCGCTCGTCGCCCTGATCGTGGCGTTCGGCGTCGCCTTCGCCTCGGGCTGAAGAAAGCGGGTCAGAGGTCGTGGTAGTGGCGCGCCGCGACGTCGGGATGCGAGCGCAGGCGGCCTTTCAGATAATTTTCGCCGGCGTGGCGCAGCAGCGGATTGTCGGGGTCGTTCGAGACGCCGTTGGCCTCGCGCGCCAGCTCCGGCGGCAGGACAAGACGCGGCGCCTCGGCCTCGTGGCGCGGCCCGAGGAAGAAGGCGGCCGAAAGCCGGTCCTGCCCCGGCGGCGGGCCGACGACCCGATGCACGGTCGCGGGCAGATAGCCGCCGCTCGCCAGTTCGAGGACCTCGCCGATATTGACCACGAAGGCGCCTTCGACCGGCGTCGCAGCGATCCAGCCTCCGTCCGCCGTCCCGACCTCGAGCCCGCCGACGCCGTCCTGCAGCACGAAGGTCAAAAGCCCGCTGTCCTTGTGCGGCCCGACGCCCTGGCCGCGCCCGAGCCCCGGATAGCGGATGAGCTTGACATGCTGGTTCGGCTCGTCGCCGACGAGCCCGTCGAAGGCGCAGGGGTTTTGGCCCAGCGCCTCGGCGAAGGCGCGCAGCAGCCGCAGCGCCGCGGCCGTCATCTCGGCCTGCCAGCCGAGCGCGGCTTCGCGCAGGCCCGCGGGGTTTTGCGGCCACAGATTCGGCCCGATGAGCCGGCGCCACGCCGGATCGCCCGCGCGCCACACGGCCGCGCGCTCGCTGTTGACGTCGAACTGCTCGCGCCAGTCGGGGGCGCCCCGCGTCAGCTCCGCCCCGGCCCGCGTGTAGCCGCGAAACTGCGGCGAGCGGATCATCGCGGCGGCGTCCTTTTCGGCGTCGGGCTGGTCGAAGAAGCGGCGCGCGAGGGCGAGAAGCGCGTCATTGCCCTGCACGCCATGGCCGACGAGATAGAAAAAGCCGGCTTCGCGCGCGGCGCGGCGCAAATCGTCAAGAAACGCGGCGCGGGCCGCTCCTTGCGCCTCGTAGCGGGCGAGGTCGACGACGGGAAGCTCGCGCATCGGGCGTCTCCTAGGCCATGCGCCCGTTCCGGCGCGTTTTCGCCTGCCTAGAGCGCCGGGAGAGGGCGCGCAAGCCCCGCAAGGCCGTCTCGCCGGTTGAGGCTCGCGGCGTTCTGGTCTAGAGCTTCGGCGCCGCACGCCGCCGGGACCGCCCGCGAGGCCGATTTTGCGCGCGCGACGCGGCGCGATCCTTGCTGCGTGCGCCGCCGCGACGGAACGCAAGGCCGCACGCCGAGTTCAAGCCGCGCCGGGCCGGCGCAAGCCCGCGCCCCGGCGCCGCCGATCCTGTTTCACGACCCGCGAAAGCCGCAGCTTTCGCATTGGCCTCCAACCCGCCCGACTGGGAAGACTGAATGCCGAAGCGGACCGACATCTCGACGATCCTCATCATCGGCGCGGGGCCGATCATCATCGGCCAGGCCTGCGAATTCGACTATTCCGGCACGCAGGCCTGCAAGGCGCTGCGCGAGGAAGGCTATCGCATCGTCCTCGTGAACTCCAATCCGGCGACGATCATGACCGACCCGGACATGGCCGACCGCACCTATATCGAGCCGATCGTCCCCGAGGCCGTCGCCAAGATCATCGCCAAGGAGCGCTACGCCCGGGAGGGCGGCTTCGCGCTCCTGCCCACCATGGGCGGCCAGACGGCGCTCAACTGCGCGCTCTCGCTCAAGAAGATGGGAATTCTGGAGCAATATGACGTCGAGATGATCGGCGCCTCGGCCGAGGCGATCGACAAGGCCGAGGACCGCGAGCTGTTCCGCGAGGCGATGACCAAGATCGGCCTCTCGACGCCGCGCTCGCACCAGATCAAGACCCTGTCTCAGGCGCTCTCGATCCTCGACGACATCGGCCTGCCGGCGATCATCCGCCCCTCTTTCACCATGGGCGGCACCGGCGGCGGCATCGCCTACAACAAGGCCGAGTTCATCGACATCATCGAACGGGGGATAGACGCCTCGCCGACGAGCGAGGTGCTGGTCGAGGAAAGCGTGCTCGGCTGGAAGGAATATGAGATGGAGGTGGTCCGCGACCGCGCGGACAACTGCATCATCGTCTGCTCGATCGAGAACATCGACCCGATGGGGGTGCACACCGGCGATTCGATCACCGTCGCCCCCGCGCTGACCCTGACCGACAAGGAATATCAGGTGATGCGCGACGCCTCGCTCGCGGTGCTGCGCGAGATCGGCGTCGAGACGGGCGGCTCCAACGTCCAGTTCGCGATCAACCCGGCCGACGGGCGGATGATCGTCATCGAAATGAACCCGCGCGTCTCGCGCTCGTCCGCGCTGGCCTCCAAGGCGACCGGCTTTCCGATCGCCAAGGTCGCGGCCAAGCTCGCGGTGGGCTTCACGCTCGACGAGATCGCCAACGACATCACCGGCGGCGCGACGCCGGCCTCGTTCGAGCCGAGCATCGACTACGTCGTCACGAAAATCCCGCGCTTCGCCTTCGAGAAGTTTCCAGGCGCCGACAACATCCTGACGACCGCCATGAAGTCGGTCGGCGAATCCATGGCGATCGGGCGCACCTTCGCCGAGAGCCTGCAGAAGGCCCTGCGCTCGCTCGACACCGGCCTCGACGGGCTCGACGAGATCGAGATCGACGGGCTCGGCCTTGGCGACGACATGAACGCGCTGCGCGCCGCGCTCGGCGTGCCGACGCCCGACCGCCTGCTCGTCGTCGCGCAGGCGCTGCGCTACGGCATGAGCGTGCAGGAGATCCACGAGGCCTGCCGCGTCGACCCGTGGTTCATCGAACGCGTCAAGGAGATCCTCGACCTTGAGGCGCTGGTGCGCGCGCGCGGCCTGCCGCAGGACGCGGCCAATCTGCGCATGCTGAAAGCGGCGGGCTTCTCCGACGCGCGCCTCGGCTCGCTGACCGGCCAGAGCGCCGCCGCGGTCGCGGCGCTGCGCCATGGCCTCGGCGTGCGGCCGGTCTACAAGCGCATCGACACCTGCGCGGCGGAGTTCGCCTCCCCCACGGCCTATATGTATTCGACCTATGCGCCGCCCTTCGCCGGCGCGCCGGCCGACGAGGCGCGGCCCTCGGCGCGCGAGAAGGTCGTGATCCTCGGCGGCGGCCCGAACCGCATCGGCCAGGGCATCGAGTTCGACTATTGCTGCTGCCACGCCTCCTTCGCCCTGCGCGAGCAGGGGATCGAGACGGTCATGGTCAACTGCAACCCCGAGACCGTCTCGACCGACTACGACACCTCAGACCGGCTCTATTTCGAGCCGCTGACCGCCGAGGACGTGCTCGAAATCATCGCCAAGGAGCAGGAGGCGGGCACGCTCAGGGGCGTCATCGTGCAGTTTGGCGGCCAGACGCCGCTGAAGCTCGCCGGCGCGCTGCAGAAGGCCGGGATCCCGATCCTTGGCACCACGGTCGATTCGATCGACCTCGCCGAGGACCGCGACCGCTTCAAGCGGCTCCTCGACAAGATCGGCCTCAAGCAGCCGATGAACGGCATCGCCTATTCGGTCGAGCAGTCGCGCATGGTCGCGGCCGACCTCGGCCTGCCGCTGGTCGTGCGCCCCTCCTATGTGCTCGGCGGGCGGGCGATGGCGATCATCCGCGACCACGCCGAGTTCGACGACTATCTGCTCGGCGTGTTGCCCGGCCTCGTGCCGTCCGACGTCAAGGCGCGCTACCCCAACGACAAGACCGGCCAGATCAACACGGTGCTCGGCAAGAATCCGCTGCTGTTCGACCGTTACCTCTCCGACGCCGTCGAGGTCGACGTCGACGCGCTCTGCGACGGCAAGGACGTGTTCGTCTGCGGCGTGATGGAGCATATCGAGGAGGCCGGCATCCATTCGGGCGACAGCGCCTGCTCGCTGCCGCCGCGCTCCCTTTCGCCGCAGACCATCGCCGAACTCGAGCGCCAGACGCGCGACCTTGCGCTGGCGCTCGACGTCGGCGGCCTCATGAACGTGCAATATGCGCTGAAGGACGGCGAGATCTTCGTGCTCGAAGTCAATCCGCGCGCCGCCCGCACCGTGCCTTTCGTCGCCAAGGTGGTCGGCCAGCCGATCGCCAAGATCGCCTCGCGCGTCATGGCCGGCGAGCGTCTCGCGAGCTTCGGCCTGTCCGCACGCGCGTTCGACCATGTGGGCGTCAAGGAGAGCGTGTTTCCCTTCGCGCGCTTTCCGGGCGTCGACACGGTGCTCGGCCCCGAGATGCGCTCGACCGGCGAGGTCATGGGGCTCGACCGCTCCTTCGCCGTCGCCTTCGCCAAGAGCCAGCTTGGCGGGGGCACGAAAGTGCCGACCTCGGGCGCGGTCTTCGTCTCGGTGCGCGACGCCGACAAGGAGCGCATGCTCGGCGCGATCAAGCTGCTTTCGGGCCTCGGCTTCAGGATCTTCGCCACGGGCGGCACGGCGCGTTACCTGATCGCCGAGGGCGTTCCGGCGCAGCGCATCAACAAGGTCTCGGAAGGCCGCCCGCATGTGGTCGACGCCATCAAGAACGGCGGCGTCCAGCTCGTGCTCAACACCACCGAGGGCAAGCAGGCGCTCGCCGATTCGCGCTCGCTGCGGCGCGCGGCGCTGCTGCACAAGGTGCCCTATTACACCACGCTCGCCGGCGCCATCGCCGCCGCCGAGGGAATCAAGGCCTATCTCGCCGGAGACCTCGAAGTCCGCGCCCTGCAGGACTATTTCGGATAGCGGGCGCTTGCGCGCCGCGTCCGCCCCTTGCGGGCCGGCGCGCGAAGGTGTCTCTTAGACGCAACGCTGATCACGGCGCGGTCCGCGCCCGCAGCCGAAGGCCGAAACGGGGCCTCCGGCGCGCGAAGGCGTTGGCCAGCCGAATTTTCTCGGCGTTTCAAGAACTCCGCGCCCCGGGGGAGAAGCGGACGCTTAGGCAAGGGATGTGAAGACTGACATGGACAAGGTTCCCATGACGGCGGCGGGCCATCTCGCCCTCGAAGACGAGTTGAGGCGGCGGCAGCAGGTCGAGCGGCCCCGGATCATCCAGGCGATCGCCGAGGCGCGCAGCCACGGCGACCTGTCGGAGAACGCCGAATATCATTCCGCCAAGGAAGCCCAGTCCCTGAACGAAGGCCGCATCGCCGAGCTCGAAGACAAGCTGTCGCGCGCCGAGGTGATCGACGTCTCGAAACTGTCCGGCACGACCGTGATGTTCGGCGCGACGGTCACTCTCGTCGACGAGGACACCGAGGAAGAAAAGACCTACCAGATCGTTGGCGAGGCCGAGGCCGACGTGAAGTCCGGCCGTGTCTCGATCACCTCGCCCACGGCGCGCGCGCTGATCGGCAAGAAGGTCGGCGACTCGGTCGAGGTGAACACGCCTGGCGGCGGCAAGAGCTACGAGATCCTGAAGGTGGGGTTCCACTAGGGCGTTTCGGGCCGGACGGAGCCGTTCGGCCACAGCACGACCGTTCTGGGCGTGCGCGGGCGTCGTCGCCCGGCGGGAGCACGGCATGTCGACGCAGACCATGGCGCTCGTCCTCGTCGCCGCGCTGCTGCACGCCGGCTGGAACGCGCTGATCCGCTCGAGCGCCGACCGTGCGCTCGACGCGGCCCTCGTCGCCGGCGGCGCGGGCGTCGCAGCCGCCGTCGCCCTGCCCTTTCTCGCCGCGCCCGCGCCGGCGGCGCTCGGCTTCATGCTCGCCTCCGGCGTCATCCACGTCGTCTACATGCTGCTCGTCGGCGCCGTTTACGCGCGCGGCGAGATGAGCGTCGCCTATCCGCTGATGCGCGGCGCGGCGCCGCTGATGACCGCGCTCGGCGGCGCGCTGCTCGTCGGCGAACGGCTGTCGGCGCTCGGCTGGGCCGGCGTGGCGGCGACGAGCGGCGGCGTGCTCGGCCTTGCGGCTGCGGCCGCGCGGCGCGGCGGCGCCTCCGCCGGCCTCCCCCTTCTCAACGCGGCGGTGATTGCAAGCTACACGCTGGTCGACGGAACGGGGGCGCGCGTCTCGGGCGCGCCCGTCGCCTATACGCTCTGGACGCTTCTGCTCGGCGGCGCGCCCGTGGTCCTGATCGCGCTGCGCCGGCGCGGCGCGGCGTTTCTTCGGCATGCGCGCGGGCGCTGGGGCAAGGGGCTTCTGGGCGGAACCGCCAACGCCGGCGCCTATGCGCTGGTGCTGCACGCGATGACGCAGGCGCCGATCGCGGCGGTGGCCGCGCTGCGCGAAAGCTCGATCGTCTTCGCGATGGCGATCTCGACCTTTGTGCTCAGGGAGCGGCCGACGCGGGCGCGGCTCGCCGCGGCCTTCGCCGTGGCGCTTGGCGCGATCCTGCTGCGCCTGTCTTAGAGCATTTTCAGTAAAAGTTGCAGACTTTTACGTTAAGAAAATGCCTAAAAACAAGATGTTAGAGCGCGTTCGCGACTCGATGAACGCCGAACGCGCTCTAAGCGGGGCTTTCCTCGCGCGCGCGGTCGGCCGCCATCAGCGCAAGCCCCGAGGCCACCGACTGGAAGGCGTCGCCGATATGCAGCTTCGCCTCGCCGAAACGCGCGGCGTAAAGGGCGCGCACGGCCGGCACGAAGGATGTGCCGCCAGTCAAAAACACGGCGTCGACGTCCTGCGCGCGCAGCCCCGAGGCGCGGACCGCCTCGTCCGTCGCCGCGGCGATGCGGGCGAGGTCGTCGCCGATCCAGCGCTCGAAATCGGCCCGGCGGACGTCGGCCTCGATGCGCACCCCCTCGCGCATGAACGAGAAACGCGCCTCCTGCGCCTGCGACAGCCGCGCCTTGACCGCGCCGACGGCGCGATAGAGCTCGAAGGCGAGGTCATGCTCGATCACCGCGCGCAGATCCTCGAGCTTTTCGGGCTCCTCGGCGGCCTTGACCAGGGCGGCGAGTTCGGCCAGCGTCTGCGGCGTCTTGAGGAAGGAAAGCTGGTGCCATTGCGCGAAGGCCGCGTGCCAGAAGGCCGGGATCGGCAGGCGCTTCTCGAAGGAGCGGTAGAAGCCGCCCTTGCCGAGACGCGGCGACACGACGTGATCGACGATGCGATAGTCGAACGCGTCGCCGGCGACGCCGACGCCCGAATGGGCGCGCGGCCGCGCCCTGAGCCGGCCGCCCTCGCGTGAAAAGCGCAGAATCGAGAAATCGCTGGTGCCGCCGCCGAAATCGGCGACGAGCACGGTCTCGTCGCGACGCGCCTGGCGCTCATGCCAATAGGCCGCGCCGAGCGGCTCGAAGGCGAGCTCCACCCCGGCGAAGCCGGCGCGCGCATAGGCCGCGCGAAGCCGCGAGACTGCAAGATCTTCGTCAGGGTTTTCGCCGGCGAAGACGACCGGGCGCCCCGAAAGCATGACCGGCGCGCCGCCCGCCCCCTGCGGCAGGTCGGCGAGGAGATCGGCCAGAAACAGCCCGATCAGCTCCTCGATGGTCAGGCGATGCCCGTAAAGCCGCGTTTCGGAAAAGCCGCGGCTGCCGAGATAGGTCTTGATCGACTGGAGGAACCGCTGCTCGCCCTCGGCGGCGATCGCCCGCTCGAGCGCGCGCGGGCCCGACACATGGGCGAGGCGGCGCCCCTCGCGCCAGAAGGCCATGGCCGAGCGGAAGGTCGCGCCCGGCCCCTCGGCCGTCGGCCAGACCAGGCTTTCGACCTCGCCGTCGTCGAAGGCGAGCGCCACGACGCTGTTGGTCGTGCCGAAATCGACGCCGACGCCGCAAAGGCGCGGGGCGTTCGCGCTCATGGCTCCTCCGGGGACGCGCGCCAAAGCGCAAAGAAAGCACGCGCGCGGACGCGCAAAAGAAAGCCCGCGCGAAAGCGAATTCGCGCGGGCGCGTTCAGCATCCGGCGCCCATTGCGGGCGCCGAAAAGGCTAGTCTTCGGCCTTGCCGCCCTTCTCGCGGGCCTTGAGGGCCGCGCCGAGAATGTCGCCGAGCGAGGCGCCGGAGTCGGCCGAGCCGTACTGGGCGATCGCCTCTTTCTCCTCGGCCACTTCGAGCGCCTTGATCGAGACCGACACCTTGCGGGCGCGGCGCTCGAACTGGGTGATGCGGGCGTCGACCTTTTCGCCGACGGCGAAACGCTCGGGGCGCTGGTCGGCGCGGTCGCGGGCGAGCTCGCTGCGCTTGATGAAGGCGGTGTAGTCGGTGCCCACGACGCGCACGTCGAGGCCGCCGTCCTTCACGTCCATGATCTCGCAGGTGACCACGGCGCCCTTCTTGAGGTCGTCGCCGGGCTCGCCGGCCGGGCGCGGCTCGGACGACTTGGCGCTTTCGCCGTCAAGCTGCTTCACGCCGAGCGAGATGCGCTCCTTGTCGATGTCGACGTCGAGCACCTTGGCGTGGACGACGTCGCCCTTCTTGTAGTCCTCGATCGCCTGCTCGCCCGGACGCTTCCAGTCGAGGTCGGAGAGGTGGACCATGCCGTCGACGTCGCCGTCGAGGCCGATGAACAGGCCGAACTCGGTCTTGTTCTTGACCTCGCCCTCGACCTCGGAGCCGATCGGGTATTTCTCGGCGAAGGCCTCCCAGGGGTTCTGGAGGGTCTGCTTGAGGCCGAGCGAGATGCGGCGCTTGACCGGATCGACTTCGAGCACCTGGACGTCGACTTCCTGGCTCGTCGCGACGATCTTGCCGGGATGGACGTTCTTCTTGGTCCACGACATTTCGGAGACGTGGATCAGGCCCTCGATGCCGGGCTCGAGCTCGACGAAGGCGCCGTAGTCGGTCATGTTGGTGACGCGGCCGCGGAAGCGGGCCTCGACCGGGTACTTCGCCTCGATGCCCTGCCACGGGTCGTCGAGCAGCTGCTTCATGCCGAGCGAGATGCGGTGCGTCTCGTGGTTGATCTTGATGATCTTGACGCGCACCGTCTGGCCGATGGTCAGCACCTCGGTCGGATGGTTGACGCGCCGCCAGGCGATGTCGGTGACATGCAGCAGGCCGTCGATGCCGCCAAGATCCACGAAGGCGCCGTAGTCGGTGATGTTCTTCACCATGCCCTCGATCACCTGCCCCTCTTCGAGGTTGGCGACGATCTCATGGCGCTGCTCGGCGCGGGACTCTTCGAGCACGGTGCGGCGCGACACGACGATGTTGCCGCGGCGGCGGTCCATTTTCAGAATCTGGAACGGCTGCGGCACGCCCATGAGCGGAGTGACGTCGCGGATCGGGCGGATGTCCACCTGGCTGCGCGGCAGGAAGGCCACGGCGCCGTCGAGGTCGACGGTGAAGCCGCCCTTGACCTGGTTGAAGATGACGCCTTCGACCTTCTCCTGCTTCTCGAAGGCCTTTTCGAGCTTGACCCAGCTCTCCTCGCGGCGCGCCTTGTCGCGCGAGATGACCGCTTCGCCGAGCGCGTTCTCGATGCGCTCGAGATAGACCTCGACGACGTCGCCGACTTCCGGCGAGCCTTCGCGGTTCGGGCCCTGGAATTCCTTGAGGGCGACGCGTCCTTCGGTCTTGAGGCCGAGGTCGATGACGGCGACGTCCTTTTCGATCGCGACGACGGTTCCCTTGACGACCGAACCTTCAAAAGCTTCGTTCTGGCCGTAGCTTTCGTCAAGAAGCGCCGCGAAATCCTCGCGCGAAGGCGCGTAGGTTGAGGTAGATGCCATGTGGTCTCCGTAAGGCCCACGCTTCTCGCGCAGGGGGCGCCGGCGGTTTCGAGGTTGAACGGGCTTCCTTTCGCCGGACTCCCTTAAGCGCGAACGCTCTGGTTCGCGCTGGAAGAGCCGCCCTGGGGGCGGACCGGCGCCGGAACGGCGAAACGAAGCAGGTTTAAGCCGCCTATCTAGCAACGAAGGCGAAAGGCGGCAAGAGCGCCGCGGCGGTTCGGCGCGGATTTCGCCCGAAACAGGCCGGGCGACGCGCCTTCTCCGGGCGCCCGGCTTATTTCGCGGCGAGTTTCCGGCCGGCCGGCGCGTCGGCGCGCGCGACCTTCAGGGACACGACGCCGGCCTCGATCATGCCGAGCGCCTCGGCCGCGCCGCGCGCGAGATCAAGGTCACGCCCCTTGATGAACGGGCCGCGGTCGTTGACGCGCACGACCACGGTGCGCCCCGTCGCGGGATTGCGCAGCGCGAGACGCGTGCCGAAGGGCATGGTCCGGCTCGCGGCGGTGAAGCCGTCGGGGTCGAAGGCCTCGCCGTTGGCGGTGACTTTCCCGGAAGAATAATAGGACGCCGTGACGGCGAACTCATCGGTGATTCCAGCGAGCGCGTCAGCGTAGACGACAGAAGCCGGAGACATCATGCAAAAACCAAGCGCGGCGACCCAATAGAACTTCAACCTTACGCCTCCTCGAACATTGCGGATTCGGCGCGATTAATAAGAAATTATGACCAAAACCGGGTCGCAGCCCTGGCGTAATTTCGTACAAGCTTGACTTTATAGGCTGGCAAGCATGATCGACTATGCCTCGATTTTCGCCGCGCATGCCGCAAAGCCCCGCGGTCTCATGCGCATCCGCCCGAAAAGCCCGCGACTTTTCGGGCGGATGCGATAGGCTCGCCGCCAAGACCAATAAACAGCGGGGGGAGGCCATGGCCTGCAACGTCGTCGCGACGTCGGTCGCCGTCACGCAGATCGCCGGAGGCGCCGCGACCAAGATCGTCGTCTCGGGCACGGCGCGGGACTGCGCCGCGGTCCCTCCCTCCTTCGGCCGACCGGAGGAAGTTCGGATCGACGTCACGGTCGCCGTGCTCGTCGGCGGCCAGCCGGACCCGACCCAGTCGGCCACGGTCACGGCGACGATCGCCCCGCCGCCCGCGACGGGCGTCGACGCGCCCTGGAGCGTCGAGGCCAAGGGGCTTCCGCCCGTTCCCTGCGGCGGCAGGGTCAGGGTCGCCGCGGCGTGCCGCGCCAATCCGTCCTGCGCCAGCGAGACCGATTTCACCGTCGACTGCGGCTCGTGCCCCACGGTCGAATTCGAGGCCGAGGTCGCGCCCGGCTGCAACGCCGACGGCGCGCGGACCGTGACCTTCCGCATCGGGCTCGGCAATCTTCCGCCGGCGGGAACGCCGGTCGTCGGCGTCATTCATCTTGGCGACGGAACGCCGGGCTCGGCGAGCCTGCCCGTGCTCTTCCCCGGGCCCGAATGGACGACGCAGCAGAACGACGCCGTCGGGACCTATACGTTCGACTATGCGCCGGGGAGCTATCCGAACGTCTCGTTCGAAACCACCTTCCCGACCGCATGCGCCGGACGCGTCGCCCTTCCGGCGAGCCAGTCGCCGCTGGAGATCGGAAGCTGTCCGCGAACCGACTGCCCGAGCGCAGTGACGCTCGAGGTCCGCAATTCCGCCGGCGCCGTCGTGGCGACCGGGCCCGGCGCGCCCTGCCTGCCGGCGGGAGATTACGTCGTCGCCGTGACCGCGCCCGCAGGCGCCGGGCGCAGCTTCGTCTGGAGCGTCGATGGGACGGTCGATCCGGCCCCCAACGTCAGCGGCGTCAACAGGTCGAGCTACGCCCGCGCCGTCGCCGCGGGCGCGCAGCCGCTCGCCTCCGCCGCCGTCTCGCCGCCCCGCTGCGGCGCGCCGCCGAGCGGCGCCGTCGCGCTGACGGGCTGCGGCGCGTCAAACCCGCCGCCGCCGCCCCCGCCGCCCCCGCCGCCGCGCGGTCCGGGGCGCGCCGCCATGCCGCCGCTCTGCGAGATCGCGCGCATCGCCGGCCTCGCGCTGTTCATCGTCGGCTGCGTGCTGATCCTGGCCGGGGCGTGTTCCGGCGCTCCCGCGCTGGCCGGCGTCGGCGTCGCCCTGGCGCTCGCCGGGGCGCTCGTGCTCGGCCTGTGGGCGGCGTTCTGCGCGCCGTTCAACGGCGGCTGCCTGCTGCTGCAACGGCTGATCGAGGCGTTCGAACTCGCCGCGATCGGTCTGCCGATCATCGCGGCGCTGTTCGCGCTCCTTGGCATGGCGCCCTGCGCCATCGGCGTCGTCATCGACCTCGGGCTCGTCGGCGCGACGCTCGCCATTTTGAACCGCATTTTCCGCGCGGTCGGCTGCCGTTTCGTCTGAGCCGCAAGGAGGCGGGGCGGCTCAGCGCTCGACGGCCTCGCCGCGCTGCGCCCAGTCCTGGAAACCGCCCGGGAAATGGGCGCGCACGTCCTGGCGACCCGCCCGCCGCGCAAGCTCGAGCGCCGCGAGCGAGCGCTTGCCGGAGCGGCACGACAGCACGATCCGCCGGCCCTGCGCGGGCGGCGGCAGCTTCGCCGGGTCGAAGCTCTGCAGGGCGTTGAGCGTCGCGCCCGGGATGTGGCCGGCGGCGAATTCATTGGGCTCGCGCACGTCGACGAGGACGATCGAGCCGTCGGCGAGGCCGCTTTTCAGCTCTTCGATGGAGACGTTTTCGACAAATGCGCTCTGGGCGTCTGCGCCGGACATGGGCTTTCTTTCCAAATTGATGATCCGGCGACGCTTTTATAATGACGCGCCGACGGAGGAAAGACGAGCGGTCACCGGCGCGCCGCGCGCGCCGCCGCAAGATCCTCCGGCGCGTTGACGTTGAAGAACGGGTCGAGCGGAGACGCGTCCCAGTCGGCGCAGACGCAGCCGCGCCGTTCGAGAAAGGCTCCGACTTTCGTCAGTTTCTCGTCATGGAGGGCGGCGCGCAGATCCTCGCGCAGGGCGATCGGCCAGAGCGCGACGACGGGGTGGCGCCGGCCGCCCGAACGCGCGCAGGCCATTTCGGCCCCCGCCGCCCCGCGCGCGGCGGCAAGGCGCGCGACGAGATCTTCGGGCAGAAAGGGCGCGTCGGCCGGCGCGCTCAGCGCCCAGGACGCGTCGGGCCGATGCGCCGCGATCCAGTCGAGGCCGGCGAGAACCCCCGCGAGCGGCCCGAGGAAGTCCTCCGTCGCGTCGGCGACGACCGGCGCGCCGAGGGCGGCGTAGCGCGCGAGATCGCCGTTGGCGCTGACGACGAGGCCGTCGCATTGCGGGCGAAGCCGCGCCGCGACCCGCTCCAGAATGGCGCGCCCGCCGATTTCGAGCAGGGGCTTGTCGAGCCCGCCCATGCGCCGGCCCCGTCCGCCGGCGAGAATCAGGCCGACCGGAGGCGACGCGCCGCCGCTTCGCTTCATGACGCTCCAGACTTCAAGGCTGACGCGACGCCCGGCGAGGCCCGGCGCCGCGGATGCGCGGCCCTGACGGCGGGAAAAAGCCGGCCGCCGGTCATTTCGCTAGTTCAATTCCGACCGAACGCCAAGAGGTGGGCGCCAAGATGACGACCTCCAAGCCCTGTCGAGGAACAAGGGACGCCGCCGCCTGCTCACGCCGGATTCAAAATCGCCGCCACACGGCGACAAGGGGCCCAAGTTCGCGGCCCGTGTTCGCGCCCCAGACGGTCATGAAGCCGCCGATCTGCGCCGACCAGCCCGGGGCGAATTCATAAACGAGGCTGAGCTGGGCCTTCTGCCAGAGGCTGCGCGGAAAATTCTTCGCCGATTGCGTCTGAAGCGAAATGAAGCTCTGGGCGAGAATCATGACGCGCTCGAACGGCCGCACGCCGAAGGCGAAATCGACCCGCCACGCGCCCGGCTGCCCGCGCGCGAAAAACCGATAGCCCGCCTCGGCCGAGGCGAAGGCTGGCTTTGAGGCGAGCGCGAAGCCATAGCCCGCAAGGCCGCGCAGTTCGAGCGAGCCCGCCCGCCGCGGCTCGACCGGCCCGTTGAACGAGACGCCGGGCGCGAAAATCATGCCCTGCGCCGACAGCACGAGCCCGTTCGCCTCATAAAGCCTGACGCGCGCCCCCGCCGCCGAATCGCCCGGGCCATAGCTCACGCGCGCCGGCGCCGACTGGCGGACCCGGTCGATCGCCGGCGCGGCGACCATATTCAAGATAGCCGCCCAGCTCGAACTTCTGGTAGGAGGGCACCGGAACGAGGCGCCCGCGCGAATCGAAGGCCCGGGTCGAGCCGGAAAAGGCGAGGCCTGCGATGATCTGCCCTTCGCCTTGCGGCGACAGCCAGGCGCCGCACATGGCGTCGCCCGCCGCGAGCGCCGCCGCAAGGCCGCAGACGCAGGCGAGACTGGCCGCAAAACGGCGGCCTTCGGTCGGTCTTCCCGCGCTTGGCATGCGCAACGGGCCTTCGGCTGGCGTCTGGATCCGCGTTATTCTGACGCATGCAAGCATGTCGTCAGGCGTCAGGCCACGGCCGCGCGGTTGCATTCTCGCGGTCGAAGCCGACATGGTGAACGCGGCCTTGACGACAGCGGCCGCGAGATTTCAGGAGAGACCGTGCCTCGACTCTTGTCCGGCCTGCGCGAGGTCGCGCCGGCCTATGACGTCATTTTCAGCGACGTGTGGGGCGTCATGCATAATGGCGCGACGGCCTTCGCGGCGGCGTCCGACGCCCTGTCGCGCTTTCGCGCAAAGGGCGGCGCCGCGGTCCTCATCACCAATTCGCCGGCGCCGAGCCGCATCGTGCGCGCGCAGCTCGACCAGCTCGGCGTTCCCGCGGGCGCCTATGACGCCATCGTCTCGTCGGGCGACGTCACCGTCTCGCTGCTCATGGCGCGGCGCGGCAAGACCCTGTTCCATATCGGCGCGGCGCAGGAGACGGGGCTGTTCGACGAGGTCGAGGCGCTGACCGGCGAGCGGCCGCGCTTCGCGCCGATCGACGAGGCCGACTACGTGCTCTGCACCGGCTTCATCGACTTCCACCGCGAGACGCCGCAGGACTATGACGACCGCCTCGCGCGCGTCCATGCGCGCGGGCTCGAATTCATCTGCGCCAACCCCGACATCGTGGTCGAGGTCGACGGCGTCCTGTCCTATTGCGCCGGCGCGATCGCCGAACGCTACGAGCGGCTTGGCGGCGCAGTCGTCCAGGCGGGCAAACCCTTCGCGCCGATCTATGAGCGCGCCCTCGCCTTCGCCGCCAAGGCGCTCGGCCGGACGCCGGAGCGGGCGCGCGCGCTCGCGATCGGCGACGCCATGCGCACCGACGTCGCCGGCGCGATCAGGAACGGCTTCGACAGCGTGCTCGTGACTTCGGGCATCCACCGCGAGGAGCTGCACGCGGGCGCGCAGGAAGGCTCGGCGATCGACGCCGCCGCGCTGCGCCAGTTCGTGGAGGAGGCGGGCCTTCGGCCGACCGCCGCAATGGCGCAGCTCTCATGGTGAGGCGCGCAGGACGCGCCGCGCGGCCGCTTGACGCCGGCTGGCCAAGGCGGCAGGGTCGCGCCGCCTCGAAACGACACATGCCTGGCCGTTCGACCATGTCCTGCATCCTGAAGCCCGCCCGCGCGGGACGCGCGCCGCATGTCGCCCGCGGCGGGCGCGAGGCGAGAAAGGGCGCGTCCTCTTGAGCGGCCAAAACCCGCGCGCGCCCTTTGTGCTGGCGATCGACCCGCAGTCTCCGGATCCGGGCCTCGCGCGGCCGGTCGTGGCCATCGGCAATTTCGACGGGGTCCATCGCGGCCATGTCGCGGTGATCCGGCGCGCCGAAGCGCTCGCCCTGGAGCTCGACCGGCCCTGCGCCGTGCTCACCTTCGAGCCGCACCCTGCCGAATTCTTTCGCGGCCGGCACGCCCTCTTCCGGCTCGGCTCGATGGACTCGAAGGCGCGCGAGATCGAGCGGCTCGGCGTCGACGGCATGATCGTCGTCGCGTTCAACGAGACGCTGGCGGCGCTCGACGCCGAAGCCTTCGTCGCGGACGTGCTGATCCGCCGCCTCGACGTCAGCGGCGTCGTGGTCGGCTATGACTTCCGCTTCGGCGCCGGGCGCGCCGGAACGCCGCAGACGCTGCGGCGGGAGGGCGAGCGGCGCGGCTTTCGGGTCGACGTGGTCGAGCGCATCGACGCCGACGAGGGCGGCGCCTGCGTGCCGGCGTCGTCGACGGCGACGCGGACGGCGCTCGAGGCCGGCGACGTCGCCGAGGCGGCGCGGCTGCTTGGGCGCCCCTACTCCATCGCCGCCGAGGTCCTGCCCGGCCAGAAGATCGGACGCACGATCGGCTTTCCGACCGCCAATCTCGCGCCCGGCCCGTCGTTCCGGCTGCGCGAGGGCGTCTACGCCGTGCGCGTCGAGATCGACGGCGTCCTGCGCGACGGAGTCGCGAATTACGGCCGGCGTCCGACCGTCGGCGAAAGCGCGCCGCTGCTCGAAATCCATGTGTTCGATTTTGACGGCGATCTTTACGGCGCGCGGGTCGAGGTGTTCTTCGTCGGCTGGCTGCGCGGCGAGCGGAAGTTTCCGTCGCTCGACGCGCTCAGGGCGCAGATCGCCGAAGACGCCGAGACGGCGCGGGCCCGGCTGCGCGGCGCGGCCTGAGGCGGCCGGCGCGAAGAGCCTTGTCTTCGCCGCGGCGTTCGCGTATTGTCCGCACAGTCTAGCGTCATCGAGCCGCCTGCGTGACAATCGAGCCCGCCTTCCAGCCTTTCAGCTGCGCAGCCCTTTTGGGCGCGGCGGTCGGCGCGCGGCTTGCGGCTGGGACGTTTACGCTTCTGCTTACCCGCCCCTGAGGGCCGGCCGGGCGTTTCGCCTGGGCGCTCAGGGGTCGCGTCGCCGCACAGAAGCCGCTCTTAATCCCGGAACGCCGTCATGACCGAATCTTCCGCCCCGCGCGACGCCGCGCGCTCCAATTCCGAATCCGTCGTCATCTTCGACACCACGCTGCGCGACGGCGAGCAGTCGCCCGGCGCGACCATGCATCTTGAAGACAAGCTCCAGGTCGCCGAAATTCTCGACCAGATGGGCGTCGACATCATCGAGGCCGGCTTTCCGATCGCCTCCGAAGGCGATTTCGAGGCGGTCAGCGCCATCGCCCAGCGCACCGGACGCGCCGTGGTCGCCGGCCTCGCCCGCGCCATCGAGGCCGACATCGCGCGCTGCGGCGAGGCCGTGCGCAAGGCGAAGCGCCCGCGCATCCACACCTTTGTCTCGACCTCGCCGATCCATCTGCGCCACCAGATGAACAAGAGCGAGAGCCAAGTGCTCGACATCATCGCCCGCACGGTGACGCAGGCGCGCAATCTCGTCGACGACGTCGAATGGTCGGCGATGGACGCGACCCGCACGCCGATCGACTATCTGTGCCGCTGCGTCGAGGCCGCGATCCGCGCCGGCGCGACCACCATCAACCTGCCCGACACGGTGGGCTACGCCCTGCCGCATGAATATGAGGCCATGTTCCGCCAGGTGCGCGAGCGCGTGCCGGGCGCGGACAGGGTCACCTTCTCGGTCCACTGCCACGACGACCTCGGCCTCGCGGTGGCCAATTCGCTGGCCGGCGTCGCCGGCGGCGCGCGCCAGATCGAATGCACCATCAACGGCCTCGGCGAGCGCGCCGGCAACGCGCCGCTCGAAGAGGTGGTGATGGCCATGAAGACGCGCGGCGACCTGCTGCCTTTCCGCACCGGGATCGACACGACCTATCTGAACCGCGCCTCGAAGCTCGTCTCGGCGGTCGCCTCCTCGCCGGTGCAGTCGAACAAGGCGATCGTCGGCCGCAACGCCTTCGCCCATGAGAGCGGCATCCATCAGGACGGCGTGCTGAAGAACGCCCAGACCTATGAGATCATGACGCCCGAAAGCGTCGGCGTCGCGAAGACCTCGCTGGTCATGGGCAAGCATTCCGGCCGCCACGCCTTCAAGGACAAGCTGCGCGAGCTCGGCTATGAGCTCGCCGACAACGCGCTCGCCGACGCCTTCGCGCGGTTCAAGAATCTCGCCGACCGCAAGAAGATCGTCTATGACGAAGACCTGATCGCGCTCGTCGACGACGAGATCGTGCACGCCCATGACCGCATCCGGCTCGTCGACCTCACCGTCTTCGCCGGCACCAAGGGGCCGCAGTCGGCCGTGCTGACCCTCTCGATCGACGGCGAGGAAAAGACCCATCAGTCGACCGGCAACGGCCCGGTCGACGCGATCTTCAACGCCATTCAGGCGCTCGTGCCGCATGGCGCGACGCTGGAGCTCTACCAGGTCCACGCCGTGACGCGGGGGACCGACGCGCAGGCGGAAGTTTCGGTGCGGCTCTCCGAAGACGGCAAGACGGTGACCGCGAAAGGCGCCGATCCGGACACGCTGGTCGCCTCGGCGAAGGCCTATGTCGCCTCGCTGAACAAGCTGATGCTGCGCCGCTCCAAGGCGCGGGACGCGCTCGCCGGCTGACGGCCGGCGACAGGTCCGGCGCACGCGCCGGCCGCCGCGATTTTGTGCGAAATGGGGATAAATTCGTCGCGGCGGCCCTTGGCCGCCGTTTTTTCGACGCGTTAACGCGGCTTTACTGATTTGGCGATAAACGCAAAGGATCGATGATCGGAAGAGGCCTCATGCGGCGTTTTCTCTTTCTTGCGCCCGCGCTGCTGCTCTCTTTCCTCCTCGCAGGCTGCGGCGGAGGCGGAGGCGGCGCCGGATTCGGCGACGATCCTTTCCCCAAGCCCGCCGACTATCTGGTCCACGGCATCGACGTCTCGAAATATCAGGGCGAGATCGACTGGAACACGGTGCGCGAATCGGGCGTCAAATTCGCCTGGATCAAGGCGACCGAAGGCGGCGACCACGTCGACGAGAAATTCGGCCACAACTGGGAGGCGGCCAAGGCCGCCGGCGTGCCGCGCGGCGCCTATCATTTCGCCTATTGGTGCCGCCCCGCCGCCGAGCAGGCGGCCTGGTTCGCGGCCAATGTCCCGAACGACCCGGACGCCCTGCCCCCGGTGCTCGACGTCGAATGGAACGGCCATTCCAAAACCTGCCCGCGCAAGGTGCCGCGCGCCGTCGCGATCGCCGAGATGAAGGTGATGCTCGACATGATGGAGCGCGCCTATGGCAAGCGCCCGGTGATCTATTGCACGGTCGACTTCCACCGCGACGTGATGCAGGGCGAGTTCACCGACTATCCGATCTGGGTGCGCAGCGTGAAAACGCATCCGGCGCTGAAATATGGCGCGCGCAAATGGCGGTTCTGGCAGCACACCGCCGAAGGGCGCGTCGCCGGCATCAAGGGCAACGTCGACCGCAACGCCTTCAACGGCACGCCCAAGGACTGGCAGGTCTGGCTCGGCGGGGCGACCGCAACGCCGCCCAAGGCCTGATCTCGTCCCGGCCCCGACCCGAGTCTGAAGGCGACGCCCGGGTTGCCGCGTCCGGGATTTCCGGCGCGGCCGCGAGGGCCGCCGGCGCCCCGAAATGAGGGTAGGCCCAAAATGAAAGAAGGGCCGTCCGAGGACGACCCTTCCATTGTCAAGACCGCTGTCTCGCGAAACTGACGCCGTCAGAAGGCGTTAAGGGCGATCGCCCCCAATCCAGGTCGAGCCTAGCGGAGAAAGACAATGAGACACTGGACCACCTCCTTCCGATACGTTGACGATGAAGACAGGATAAGCGAAAAAACCCGATTCGCCAACCGACCGTGAACCATGTCCCCCGTGCGCGCGCCGATGTGCGAAACGTCGCATCCGCGGGCCCTGGCGCAGGCTTCACTGGTTCCCGGCGCGTGAGGCGGGCGCGGCGGCCGTGACCGCGCGAGGGCCTTGCCGGATCCCGCCGCCGGCCGCGCCTCGTCCGCAGCTGCGTCAAAAACACGCGGAAGGACATCGCGGCCAAGCCCGACGTCGGCGGCGCTATATCAGCGGTTGTGAAGCTTGCGCTTGTCGTTCGCTTTCACATGCGCATCGCAATGAGCATATAGGCCTGCGATCGCTGGAGACATGTAGCGCGTTTGTTCGCCGAACCAGCCTTCTTTATTGGCCGGCATGCTCAAAACATATCTGAAACAACAACTCTGAAGTGAAGCCGTCATTCCGGACAAAGATGGAGCCTCCATTGCTCCGAACAAAGTTTACGTATAAAAATTGCCGCTGATGCGGCAGGCGCCCATAAGGCGGCCTAGACTTTGCTTCTCACTCCTGCGCGGACGGAATATATATTCGCATGGTCATCCTGCACATCATTCCGACGGTGAACCCTGAGTACGGCGGTCCGGTCGCGGGGATCTACACCTCCGCTCCCGCTTTTCTCGAACAGGGGTGCGAACGCGAGATCGTCTCGCTCGACCTGCCGGACGACCCGTGGGTGCTCGCCTCGTCGCTCAAGGTCTATCCGATGGGCAACGCGGACCCCGGCTACAAGTCCTGGAAGCAGCGCATTCCGCTCATGCGCTACGGTTACAGCCCGAAGCTCGCGCCCTGGATCCGCGCGAACGCGGCGCGCTATGACGCCGTGATCGTCAACGGCCTGTGGAACTACGCCTCCTTTGCGGCGCGCCAGGCCCTGAGCGGCGGCGACGTGCGCTATTTCGTCTACGCCCACGGCATGCTCGATCCCTATTTCAACCGGATCGATCCGATCAAGGGCCTGTTCAAGCAGGCGCTGTGGCTGTGGAGCGAGGGCCGGCTGATCAATCGGGCGACGTCGGTCATGTTCACGACCGAAGAAGAAAAGGAGCTCGCCAAGACCTCGTTCTGGCCGTTCCGCGCGCGCTCCAAGGTGGTGCCTTATGGCGTCGTCGACGTCGAAGGCGACCCCGAAGCGCAGATCGCCGCCTTCCGCGCCCTCGCGCCCGGCCTCGGCGAACGGCGCTTCGTCCTGTTTCTCAGCCGCATCCATCCCAAGAAGGGCTGTGACCTCCTGATCGAGGCCTTCAGCCAAATCGCCGCCAAAGACCCCGATCTCGACCTCGTCGTCGCCGGCCCGGATTCGGTCGGATCGGTCGCGCAGCTTCAGGAACGCGCCCGCGCGCTCGGGATCGACGGCCGCGTGCATTGGCCGGGCATGCTCAAGGGCGACGCGAAATGGGGCGCCTTCCGCGCCTGCGAAGCCTTCGTCCTGCCCTCGCATCAGGAGAATTTCGGCATCGTCGTCGCCGAGGCGATGGCCTGCGCCCGGCCGGTCCTGACCACGAACAAGGTGAACACCTGGCGCGAGGTCGTCGCCGGCCGCGCGGGCTTCGTCGAAAATGACGACGTCGGCGGCGTGACGCGCCTGCTCGCCCAGTTCGTCGCCCTTTCCCCGGTCGAAAAGCTCGAGATGAGCAAGCGCGCGCGCGCGACCTATCTTGAAAAATTCGACATGGGTATGATGACCCCCGAACTGATCGACATCTTCAGGACATTGAAAGCCGCATGAAGATACTCGACGCGAAATCCTCACGCTCGCATGAGGGCGGGCCGACCTACTCGCTCAAGAACCGCGCCTTCCGCGCGACGTGGATCGTCGTCTGGGGCGTGTGCGCCTCCTGGACGCCGCCGATGCTGCACGCCTGGCGGCGTTTTCTCCTGCGCCTCTTCGGCGCGAAAATCGCCCCCACCGCCGTCGTCTACGGAACGGTGAAGGTCTGGTATCCGCCGCATCTCGAAGTCGGCAGCTTCGCGATCCTCGGGCCCGGAGTCACCGTCTACAACGTCGAGCAGATCCGCCTCGCAGACTACGCCATCGTGTCGCAGGGCGCCAATCTCTGCTCGGCCGGCCATGACGTCGAGGATCTGTATTTCCAGACCGTCGCCAAGCCGATCTCGATCGGCCAGCGCGCCTGGGTCGCGGCGGAGGCCTTCGTCGGCCCCGGCGTCTCGCTCGGCGAAGGCGCGATCCTCGGCGCCCGCGGCTGCGCCTTCCGCGATCTCGCGCCCTGGACCATTCACGGCGGCAATCCGGCGCGTCTCATCAAGGAGCGCAACCTGCGCTTCGACGAACCTCTGGCCCGCGCCGCCGAGTAGCGCGCGACGACGGGCGCCGCCCGCGCCTGTCCCTCGTTCCGGCGATTGACAGGGCGCGACGCTTTGTTCGACCTTCAAGCGAGCTTGAAGGACGTCGTCCATGCGAACGGTTTTTTGTCCCGGCCTCGACCGCGGCGTCTCCGCCCTCGGGTTTGGGTGCGCGCAGCTCGGGTCGCTCGTCTCCGAAAACCAGTCCCGCCGCCTGCTCGACCAGGCCTTCGATCGCGGCGTCACCTGGTTTGAGATCGGCCCGACCGACGGAGACGGCGAAGCCGAGGCGACGCTCGGACGCTTTCTCAAGGGCCGCCGCGAGGACGCCGTCGTCGTGGCGAGGCTTGGTTCGCGGCGCCCCACGACCTCGCCGCTCTCGCGCCTCCTTCTCGCCTTCAGACGCGGCGCCTTCGCCGCTTTCCCCGAATTCGGCTCGTCGTCCTTCAAGGGCCTCAGGACCCCGTCGCGCGCGCCGCTGCGCGCCGAACGCTTCGAAAGCGCGCTGGAAGACAGCCTGCGCCGCCTCCAGACCGACCATGTCGACATTCTCCTGATCGACGATCCGGGCGTCGACGCCTGCCGCGACCCGCATGTCCTTGACGCGCTGGCGAGTCTCAAGGCCAGTGGCCGCGCGAAGCTCCTTGGCGTCGCCGGCGCGCCCGACGCGATCGAGGCGGCGCGCGCCTGCGGGCATTTCAGCGTCTTCGAAACACGCAGCAATCCCTTCGACCGCACGATCGAACGCGTGCGCGCGGGCGCGCCGCCGGCCGACGGCGAATTTCTCGTTCTCGCCGGCGCGCTCGACAAGGCCTATGAAAAGCTTTCGCAGCTGCTCGTCGGCGACGGCGGCCGGCTCGCCTCGCTCGCCTCGCAGCTCGCCTACGGGCCGCCGTTCATGACGGCGGAGATTCTGCTCGACTACGCCTTCGGCGAGAATCCGACCGGCGTCGTCGCGATCGTCATGTCGCAGGCGGCGCATGTCGACCAGAATTGCGCGCGGGCGGCGCGGCCGCCGCGCTCCGACGTGGTGGAGTTCGTCAACAAGACGGTCCTCGCCGCGTCGGCGCAGCGCGCGCATGGACGCCCCTGAGCCCGCCTCGACCGCGCGCGTCTCTGGCGTCAGGGTCCGTAGAACTGATAGACGGCCGAATATCGCATGCGCGCGATGTCGCCGCGGCGCGCCGCGTCGCAGCCGTCGGCCGGCGCGACGCCGCCTTTGGTCGACGCCCGCCGGACATAGGTCACGTTCGAGAGCGCGCCGAAAGTCCCGACATGCTCCTTGACCTTGAGAAGCAGCCAGGGGACGGCGTGCGGCTCGGGCGCCTCCGCCGTCGCCGTCGTTTCGCCGATCACGCCCGATCCGTCGTCAAGCGTCCAGATGGGGCCCTTGCCATGGACGCCGATCTCGCGGCCGCCGGCGCCGAACAGGGAGGCCGAGGGGCCGGCGGAGACCCAGTTTTCGCCAGTCTCCGACGGCGTGCAGACATAGACCTGAACGCCGGCCGCGTCCGCCTCGAGCAGCAGCTTCGATCCGGCCGGCGGGACCGTCGCGTCCTCCGCTCTTGCGCCATGCGCGAGACCCAGCATGAAGAAAACCCCGACCATCGTCTTAAGCATCGCCGATTCCCCGATCGCGCCCATCCTCGCCGGCCGCATCATCGCACGCCCCGCTCCCTCCCCGCCAGAAAGGCGCGGAGCCCGGCGCACAGCCTCGGGCCGCCGAAGCCCGGACACGCGCCGCGCGCCCGGCCGGACAGGACTCGCATCTCGAACCTGATCCCCGCCTTTCGCCAAGTCCGTCTTGGCGTCGCGCGACATGGGCGGGGCGACGCGTCGGGAGAGATCCAGCGGCCCTGCCGGCGCATGGCGCCAGCCGCGATAAAGCCTTCGGCTTTGGCATGTCGCCGCGCATGGCCCTTCAAAGCCTGAGCCACATTCCACTGACCGCCATGAGCGCGACAATGATCCACGGAGGGGCTTTGCATGCAGTCAGCAGGACAAACCCGCTGGCCGCCAAAGCGAAGTCCTTCGGCCCCTCGATCGCGCTCGTCCAGACCGGGTCATAAAGCGCGGCGCCAAGGACGCCGACCACGGCTGCGTTGGCGCCGCGCATCGCAGCCTGCGCAAACGGCCGGGTCCGGAACGAGTCCCAGAAGGGAAGCGCGCCGACGACAAGGAGCAGTCCCGGCAGGAAGATCGCCACAAGCGCGAGGCCGGCGCCCACAATTCCGCCCGGCGCAAGATGATCGACCGCCCCGAGATAGGCGGCGAAGGTAAATAGCGGACCGGGCACGGCCTGCGCGAACCCATAGCCGGCGAGAAAAGCGTCCGGTGAAACCCACCCGTTGTCGACGACCGCGGCGCGAAGCAGCGGCAACACGACGTGTCCGCCTCCAAACACCAGCGCGCCGGATCTGTAGAACGAGGCGAACAGCGCCGCGCCGCGCCACCCGGTCGCCTGCGCCATGAGCGACGGAACGACGAGCAGCGCGGCGAAGGCCGCGAGCGCAAACAGGCCTACGGACCTTGCAATCCGAAAATGAAGCTGGCCGGCTGGCGGCCGGCCCGGCAGCCCCCTGCAAAAAACAACGCCGGCCAGAGCGCCGGCCGCAATCGCCGTAATCTGTCCGACGGCCGTCGACGCGGCGATCACGATAAGCATGCCGGCGAGCGCGATGAGCGCTCTTGTCCGGTCCGGCGCGAGCGAGCTCGACATTCCCCACACCGCCTGAGCGACGACCGCCACCGCGACGATCTTGAGGGAATGAACGAGCGCCGATCCCGGCGCGCCGCCCGCCGCGCCAGCCCACAGCCCGAAAGCCGCCAGCATAATGGCGGATGGGAGCGTGAACGCCGCCCACGCGGCCAGGGCGCCGAGCGGGCCGCCACGCAGCAGCCCGAGCGCGAAGCCGACCTGGCTCGACGCAGGTCCCGGCAGAAACTGGCACAGGGCCACAAGGTCCGCGTATTCATCCTCGCCGATCCATTTGCGGCGGACGACGAACTCGTTGCGAAAATATCCAAGGTGAGCGACCGGTCCGCCGAACGACGTGAGGCCGAGCTTCAGGAACGCCCACAGCACGTCCGTGGCGCCGCCCGGCGCACGGGCCGATTCGGCCGAATCATGTTTGACGATGGGCGCGGCTCCACCTGCGTCATCAGACATTGGATGCGACTCGCGAGCGGCGTTCGATGGCGACTCTAGCATGCGCGAAGTTCATCTTTTGGCGCTTCGAAGCGGCGTCGACCGGCCATTCGCCCGCCAAGGCGCGAGGCGACGCGCTCGTCCTGCGGAAAGACCACTCCTCCTCATCGAAATGCGCGCGGCGGCGCAGCCTCGCAGGCATCGTCTCATGGCGTTGCGCGCAGGGGAGCCCTTGGCCTCATTGACGGCGTCGCGCCGGGCGTCGGCGGCAGAAAGCGGCGGGCCGAAGATCGCCGCCCTCTTCAAAAGCGCGTGGGCGCCGCACGGGACTGATCGCCCGCGGACGATCTCAACCGCCAGCCGAGCTTGAGCTCGCCGCCGACAGGTCTTTCGGGCTTTCCGGAAGGTGGATCGGCGAAGGCGCCGCTGACCGACCGCCGCGCCGTACAAATAAAGAAACAACATGACTTTGTATTTAAATGGTGCGGCCAAGAGGACTCGAACCTCCACCCCTCTCGGGACTAGCACCTCAAGCTAGCGCGTCTACCAGTTCCGCCATGGCCGCATCCGCCGCGCCGAAGCTTGCTTCGTGGGCAGGCCGGTCATCTAACAAACGCCCGGACGCCTGACAAGCGTTTTGACGCGAAGAATGTGCGAACGCCGCCGAAACCTGCGCGACGCGGCGCCGAAGCCTTGAATGAAAGCCCGGGCCATGAAACCTTGCCGCCCATGACGCAAGCTTTCGCGCCCCGAGACTCCATCGCGCCCCTCGACTGGCGCCGCCAGGACGGCGCGCCCGCCGAATGGCGCGTCACCGCCCCGCTCACGCCCTATGAGGAAGCCGTCGCCTTCATGGAGGCGCGCGCCGCCGCCATCGCCTGCGGCGCGGCGCGCGAACTCGTCTGGCTTCTGGAGCACCCGCCGCTCTATACGGCCGGCACGTCGGCCAGGGCGGCGGACCTTGTCGCGGCCGGGCGCTTTCCCGTGCACCGGACCGGGCGCGGCGGGCAATACACCTATCACGGGCCCGGGCAGCGGGTGGTCTATGTGATGCTCGACCTGCGCAGCCGCCGCCAGGACGTGCGCGCCTATGTCGCCGCGCTCGAGGCCTGGATCATCGCCGCGCTGGCCGAATTCAACGTGCGCGGCGAGCGGCGCGAGGACCGCGTCGGCGTCTGGGCGGCGCGGCCCGACAAGCCGCGCGGGCTTTCGGGCGAAATGGCCGAAGACAAGATCGCGGCGATCGGCGTCAGGGTCAAACGCTGGGTCAGCCTGCACGGCATATCGCTCAATGTGGAGCCGGAGCTTTCGCATTTTTCCGGCATCGTGCCCTGCGGGATCAGGACCGCGCATTACGGCGTGACGAGCCTCGTCGACCTCGGCCTGCCGGTGACGATGGCGGACGCCGACCTTGCGCTGAAGCGCGGCTTCGAGGCGATCTTCGGGCCGACGACGCGCGTCTGACCGGTCAGTCGAGTTCGACCAGCAGGCCGTCCTGCAGGGTCACGCGCCGGTCCATGCGGTCGGCGAGCTCCAGATTGTGGGTCGCGATGAGCGTCGCGAGCCCCGTCGCGCGCACGATCTGGGCCAGCGCCGCGAACACGTGATCGGCGGTCTTGGGGTCGAGATTGCCGGTCGGCTCGTCGGCGAGCAGCAGGCTCGGGCCGTTGGCGACGGCGCGCGCGATGGCGACGCGCTGCTGCTCGCCGCCCGAAAGCTCGGCCGGCCGGTGCGTCGCCCGCGCGGCGAGGCCGAGATAGTCGAGAATCTCGCGCGCGCGGCGCGCGGCTTCCCGGCGCGAAAGCCCGGCGATCATCTGCGGCAGCATGACGTTCTCGAGCGCCGAGAACTCAGGCAGCAGATGATGGAACTGATAGACGAAGCCGATCTCGCCGCGGCGCAGCGCGGTGCGCGCGTCGTCGGCCATGGCCGAGGTCCTGGCCCCGGCGACATAAACCTCGCCGGCGTCGGGGCGCTCGAGCAGGCCGGCGATGTGCAAAAGCGTCGACTTGCCGGCGCCGGACGGCGCGACAAGGGCGACCGACTGGCCGGCCCACAGGTCGATCGAGGCGCCCTTGAGGATTTCGAGCGGCGGCGCGTCGGCCTGCGGGTAGCGCCGCTCCGCGGCGGCGAGGCGCAGGGCCGGGGTCGCGCCGTTCGGCGTCTCGGCCTGCATGGCTATTCGTAACGCAGCGCTTCGACGGGATCGAGCCGCGCCGCGCGCCATGACGGATAGAGGGTCGCGAGAATCGACAGGACCAGCGTCATGCCGACGACGCTCGCGACGTCGACCGGATCGACCACCGACGGCAGCCGCGACAGAAAATAAAGCTCGGCCGGAAACAGGTTGGCGTTGAGCGCGCGGTTCAGCGCGAGCCGGATGGTCTCGACATTGGAGGCGACGAGAAGCCCGAGCAGGAAGCCCGCGAAGGTGCCGACGACCCCGATCGAGGCCCCGGTGATGAGGAACACGCGCATGATCGCGCCGCGCGTCGCGCCCATGGTGCGCAGCACGGCGATGTCGCGGCCCTTGTCCTTCACCAGCATGATGAGCCCCGAGATGACGTTGAGCGCGGCGACGAGCACGATCAGCGTCAAAATGATGAACATCACGTTGCGCTCGACGGTGAGCGCGTCGAAGAAGGTCTTGTTGCGCTCGCGCCAGTCGGTCATCAGCATCGGGCGCGTCAGATTGGCGTCGAGCCGCTCGCGCACCGCGTCGATCTCCTCGGGATGCGACAAAAACAGCTCAATCACGCTCGCCTCGCCGTCGCGGCTGAAGAAGCTCTGCGCTTCGGGCAGCGGCATGTAGACGAAAAGATTGTCGAATTCGGCCATGCCGATCTGGAAGATGGCGACGACGGGATAGACCTTGCTGCGCGGCGCGACGCCAAAGGGCGTCTGCGGCCCGTTGGCGATCAGGATCTTGATCCTGTCGCCGACGCGCAGGCCGAGATTGTCGGCGATGCGCTGGCCGATGGCGACCCCGCCCGCCTTGTCGAACCCGTCGAGCGTCCCGGAGCGCACGTTTCCGGCGACGCCCGGCAGGCGCTTGACGTCGGCCTCGCGCACGCCGCGCACCAGGGCGAAGGCCATGTTGGTGGTCGAGACCGCCGCCGGCCCCTCGATCATCGGGATGGCGAGCGAGACGCCCTTGATCTCCGAAACCTCGCGCGTGACCTCGTCATAGTCGGTCAGGGGCGCGCCGGCCGATTGAAGGAAGATATGGCCGTTGACCCCGACGATCTTGTCGAGCAGCTCGCGGTGGAAGCCGTTCATCACCGACATGACGACGATCAGCGTCGCGACGCCAAGCATGATGCCGGCGAAGGAGAAGCCGGCGATGACCGAGACGAAGCCGGTCTGGCGGCGCGCGCGCAGATAGCGCAGCGCGATCATCCATTCAAACGGCGAGAACGGCCTTGGGGCCCGCGCCCCCTCCCCGGCCTGGCTCACGCCGCGGCGAGGCGGGAGAGCGCCTCCTCCAGCGTCAGTTCGACGCGTTCGCCGGTCGCGCGGGTCTTGAGCTCGACCTTGCCGGCGGCGAGGCCTTTTGGCCCGACGACGAGCTGGAACGGAAGGCCGATCAGGTCGAGCCTGGCGAATTTGGCGCCGGGACGGTCGTCGGAGTCGTCATAAAGAACCTCGACGCCCGCCTTTTCGAGCGCGGCGTAGGCGGTCTCGCAGGCCGCGTCAGTCGCGGCGTCGCCGACCTTGAGATTGGCGAGCCCGACGTTGAAGGGCGCGACCGCGGCCGGCCAGACGATCCCCGCCGCGTCATGATTGGCCTCGATCAGCGCGCCGACGAGGCGCGAGACGCCGACGCCATAGGAGCCGCCCTGGAACGGCCGGTCGACGCCGTCGGGGCCGGTCACGAGCGCGTTCATCGGCTTCGAATATTTGTCGCCGAAGAAGAACACCTGCCCCACCTCGATGCCGCGCGTGGCGACGCGGCGCTCCTCCGGCGTCTCGGCCTCGAAACGGGCGGCGTCATGCACGTCTTCGGTGGCGGCGTAGAGGCTCGTCCATTGCTTCACGATCGGCGCGAGGTCGCCGTCATAGTCGACGTCTTCGCCGGGCGTCGGCAGCTCGAGCGCGGCCCTGTCGCAATAGACCGCCGATTCGCCGGTTTCGGCCAGAACGATGAATTCATGGCTCTGGTCGCCGCCGATCGGCCCCGTCTCGGCCCGCATGGGGATGATCTTGAGGCCCATGCGCGCGAAAATGCGCAGGTAGGACACGAACATCCTGTTGTAGGCGAGCCGCGCCCCGGCCTCGTCGACGTCGAAGGAATAGGCGTCCTTCATCAAAAATTCGCGGCCGCGCATGACGCCGAAGCGGGGGCGCTGCTCGTCGCGGAATTTCCACTGGATATGGTAGAGGATCTTCGGCAGCTCGCGATAGGAGCGCACCGAGGCGCGAAAGATCGCGGTGATCATGTCCTCGTTGGTCGGCCCATAAAGCATCTCGCGCTCGTGCCGGTCCTTGATGCGCAGCATCTCGGGGCCGTAGGCGTCGTAGCGGCCGGTCTCGCGCCAGAGGTCGGCGAGCTGCAGCGTCGGCATCAGCAGCTCGACGGCGCCGGCGCGGTTCATCTCCTCGCGCACGATGTTCCCGACCTTCTGCAGCACGGCGAGGCCGAGCGGCAGCCAGGAATAGATGCCGGCGGCCTCCTGCCGGATCATGCCGGCGCGCAGCATCAGCCGGTGCGAGACGATCTCGGCTTCCTTGGGGTTTTCGCGCAGGACGGGCAGGAAATAACGGGTGAGGCGCATGGGGGGCTTTAGGGTCCGGGCTCAGGCGGAAAGGTTCCGCAAGCTTTAGGCCGCCGCCGCGCGAAACGCAAAGCCGCCGGCGGCGGGCGCCGGCGCAGGACGGAACGACCCCGGGCCGCGCCCGGGGCCGGAATCGACGGCTCAGATCCAGCGCGGCCGGCGCAGGTCGAGCGTCATGGGGAATTCCGCGTTGCGCTCCTCGAGCGGAACGAAGATCGGCCCCGGCGTATGGCCGAACGGCTGGAAACGGGCGAGGCGGCGCGCCTCGGCCTCATAGCTGTTGACCGGGAAGGTCTCGTAATTGCGCCCGCCCGGATGGGCGACGTGATAGACGCAGCCGCCGGTCGAGCGCCCGGTCCATTCGTCGATGACGTCGAAGGTCAGCGGCGCATGGACCGGCACGGTCGGATGCATGCCGATCGCCGCCTGCCACGCCTTGAAGCGCACGCCGGCGACGGCTTCTCCGGCCGTCTGCGTCTCGGCCATGGGCATGCGCCGCCCGTTGCAGGCGACCACATGACGGCCCGGCACGAAGCCATGGCATTTCACCTGGAGCCGCTCGATCGAGGAATCGACGAAGCGCACCGTGCCGCCGATGGCGCCGGTCTCGCCCATCACATGCCAGGGTTCGAGCGCCTGACGCAGTTCGAGCGTCACGCCGCCGTGCTCGATCTCGCCGTAGAAGGGGAAGCGGAACTCGCGCTGCGCCTCGAACCAGACCGGATCGAACGGATAGCCGGCGCGGCCGAGATCGGCCAGCACGTCGAGGAAATCGACCCAGACGTAATGCTCCAGCATGAAGCGGTCGTGCAGGCTCGTCCCCCACCGCACCAGCTTGCCGTTCTGCGGCTCGCGCCAGAACCAGGCGATGAGCGCGCGCAGCAGCAGCTGCTGGGCGAGGCTCATGCGCGCGTCCGGCGGCATCTCGAAGCCGCGGAACTCGACGAGGCCGAGGCGGCCCGTCGGCCCGTCCGGCGAATAGAGCTTGTCGATGCAGATCTCGGAGCGGTGCGTGTTGCCCGTCACGTCGATCAGCAGGTTGCGGTAGAGCCGGTCGATCAGCCAGAGCGGGATCCCCCGCTGCACGGCTGCCCGAGCGCCCCCGTCTCTCCCGTCTCCGGATCGTCACCCGTACACGCCGTCCAGACCGTGAGCACGACCATTGGCCCCACGAGAGCGGCGAAGAGACGACGTGACATGCGCCGTGAATATAGCTCGTACCGACTCGGCGCGCCTAGACGCAGAAGCGCGCGGCCAGCACATGCGTGTATATTGCACGCTAACACAGCGAGGTCTTTCAGGCCCCTCTCGGCCCGGCAAGGGCGTCCGGCGCGGGCGTGTCGACGCCTTCGAGGTCGGCAACCCGGCGGAAGCCGGCGTAGGATGAGCGCACATGCGTGCATCGTGGCTTCGGAGTGGTCTGGCGGGCGTCACCGTCGTCGTGTGTCTCGGAGCGGGCGGAGGGGAGGCGCGGGCGGACGACGACGACTGGCCCGGTCCCACGGGGGTCGAGCTCGGCTTTCGAACGGGCTTCGGGAAGGGATTCGGTCGCGACCTCGAGGGCGACGACGACTCCGGGACGAGCGCCCTCAAGGGTCAGATCCCCATCTGGATCGACCTTGGTTACCGCATACCGCGGCTCTTCGTCGGCGGCTTCTTCCAGTACGGCTTCGTGCTCATCGGCGACAACCCGACCTGCGACAAGTCGAACGTGAGCTGCAACGTCTACGACATCCGCTTCGGGATCGAGAGCCAGTTCCACATCCTGCCGGGGAAGATCTTCGATCCCTGGCTGGGCGTGGGGTTCGGATACGAGATCCTCGGCCAGTCGATCAGCTCCGGCAGCCAGAGCGTCTCGGTCTCGCTCCGCGGCCTCCAGTTCGTCGACTTCCAGGTCGGCGGCGACTACCGGGTGAGCGACAGCTTCGCGATCGGGCCGTTCGTCGACTTCTCCGTCGGGCAGTTCTCGTCGGCCTCCATCAGCGCGCCAGCGCCGATCGGCGACACGGACGCCGACATCAAGGACCAGAAGATCCACGAGTGGCTCACCCTCGGCGTGCGCGGCGTCTTCGACATCGCCGTCGGTGACGAGCCGAAGTACGAGCACAAGCGCGTCCCGAAGGAGCGGGAGTCGAAGTCGAACACGCCGGACACGGCGGAGCCGCCCGCGCCCGCCCCCACTCCCGCGACGCCCCCGGATCGAACCGGACCCGAACAGAAGACGCCGCCCGTCGAGCAGAAGGGCGTGACGGCGGGCGCCGCGGGCGCGTGGCCTGCGGGCGTGCCCATCGCCGATCGCGGCACCTGCTCGTTCGTGTGCGTGGCGAAGGAGGGCGCCAACCCGCGCGAGTCCGACAAGGCCGCGCTCGCGAAGGCGCTCGACAAGCACCTCGGCGCGCTCCGCGCGTGCGTCGGCGGTACCGGCAAGACCGCGGCTGCCGTCAACGTGTCGTTCGACTCTCGCG